>JAEMRY010000065.1 GCA_016463105.1 Ilumatobacteraceae bacterium
TCTGGATAAATTTCGGTACGCACGCCAACATTTTGTAATTCTGCAACATCTGCCGGTGGTGTGTAGTGGTCTTTTCCACCGATAATTGCTAAGACACGGTCAGCGTTGCCGTTTTGTAAATAATCAAGTGGCTCTGCATGTGTTGAACTTTGCCAACCTTGTGGAACTTTAATCATTCCGTAGAACGAAACAATTTTGTTAAATCTTGCAGAGCGTGCTGAATTGAAGCAATACATTCCGCCCATACAAAAACCCATCAGACCAACAGTTGGTGTGCCGAGTGCATCTGCTGCCTGATGCAAATCTCGTAAGTGCATTTCATCGCTGAGCGTTGATGCAGCAGCAAACCGAGGCTCAATTTCTGCTCCTAATATGTGATCGGGAAATGGTTCAACAGCACAGACCGCCATATTCCATTCGGTTGCCAAGCGAGCAACTAGATCGTCAAACAATTTTCGGAGACCAAAAATATCTGGGGCAATGACCAAACCCATGGTTGGATTCTGGACAGTTTTGTCAATTTCGCACTGCGTGCCTGATGGCAAAGTAATTCTCATGATCTAATTATGGTCTAATCACAAAATATTTCTAGCAGTGAGACTTTCGGTGAGACTGCGCGGGCTAGTCGCAGTGGTGTTAATTCGCACGATGTTGTGCATGACACAACTCACGACAACCCAGCAAAAAATAACCACAAATCAGCCGTTACTTGTATGGAGCCCAGGCCTCGCACAACGTCCGGCCAGTCCAGTTTCACGCCTGATCAAAGAATGGCAACTTATGAGCGACCGAAACCGAGAACTTGAAATTGTCAATTCATGGTCTCTCCCAGGCGCAAAGGTTGCTCATCTCGATGAGGTGTTAGTTCGAGCAGGTTTCAATACTGCCCGCGATGATTCGCAAGGTGATCAATATTTGTGGTTATTGGTTAAGCAGGCGACCAGCGATGAACTTGCGGCTCGAATTGTTTTGCAAAGAATTTTGCCACCGCTCTTGGCAATTGCCCGCCGACGTGGTCGAATCGTTGACGGCGGAATCGACAGTGCAATCGCCGATATTTTGCCCAGCGCTTGGGGAGTGATCCGAAAATACCCTTGGCATCGCCGCCCAAATAAAGTTGCATCAAATCTGGTTCGTGACAGCGAATATTTTGCATTCGTGCACGGCAATCGTTCAAAGCGCTACAAAGTTATTCCGATGGATCCATATGTGCTTTGCGAATTTGTTGCCGCGCCAGAACAAGAACTTGAACAAGAAATAAGTTTGGATCAACTTATTGCTGTGGCGTTAGAGCAGGGTATTGATCCAAAGCACATCGAAATTCTGCGCGCAGTTGCGAGTGGAGACAGCGCAACGATGATTGCATCGAGGTATGGGGTTGCCGAACGAACTGCACGCGCTTGGCGAGCAAAAGCTATTAGCGAGTTGCGTGTACGAACGCGGTGTGCTGTGTAAGTTTTGTCGAGCGCAAGCGCAAACTATTCGTGACAACAAAAATGCTCGAAAATGCCATTGCTAATCCAGCCCACATCGGATTCATATAGCCGAGTGCTGCAAGTGGAATAGCCGCAGTGTTATATGCAAAAGCCCAAAAGACGTTTGCTGTGATTGTGCGTAATGTTGCTCGCGAAAGCAAAATCGCATCAGCGACCAATCGCAAATCACCGCTAACAATTGTCAGATCACTAGCGTTCATCGCCACATCGGTGCCAGTTCCCATTGCGATTCCGACATCGGCCTGGGCGAGAGCAGCGGCATCGTTAACTCCGTCGCCGACCATTGCAACTGCATATCCTCGCTGTTGCAGGTCAGCGACAACACGAACTTTTTCGTCTGGAAGAACTCCGGCGATCACGTGTTGCTCGTCGCCTTCGATGCCAACTTGTTGAGCGATCGCTAATGCAGTTGCGTGATTATCGCCAGTTAAAAGAACAGAGCGCAAACCAAGTTTGCGAAGTTCGGCGATTGCAATTGCGCTAGTTGGTTTTGGTTGATCAGCGACAACGCAAACCGCTTTAACTGATCCGTCAATAACAACCAATACGGCGGTGTTGCCGCCGTTGCGCGCATGCGAAAGAGCATCACGCAGATCTCCAGGGATAATTACCAAAGTTTTGCTAAATAACGACTCACGCCCAACCATGATTTTGTGTCCATTAACAATTCCGGTTGTGCCCATTCCAGGTGATGAAGCAAAATCACTTACATTTGGCAACTGACCGAGTTCAGAGCGAGCAGCATTTGCGATTGCCCGTGCAACTGGATGCTCACTGGCATGTTCAAGAGCACCCGCGTATAACAACACTTCTTCACGATTTGAACCAAGCGAGCAGACGATATCAACGAGTTGCATTACACCAGTTGTGATCGTTCCGGTTTTGTCAAATACAACTGTGTCAACTCGTCGTGTGCTTTGCAAAACATCTACACCTTTAATTACGATTCCCATTTGTGCAGCGCGACCACTGCCGACCATCAATGCAGTGGGTGTTGCCAAGCCAAGTGCGCACGGGCAAGCAATAATTAGCACAGCGACCGATGCGGTAAATGCATTAGTCGTAGATGTACCCAAGAAATACCATGCGATGAATGTTGCTATTGATAATCCGATTACGGTCGGCACGAATACTCCACTGACACGGTCAGCCAGTCTCTGAACGGGTGCTTTCGTTGTTTGTGCGTCTCGCACTAACCGAGTTATTTGTGCAAAAGTTGTTTCGGCGCCAACACGAGTCGCGCGGATAATTAAACGACCAGTGAGATTAACCGTCGTTCCAGTAACGATGCTTCCGGGTTTTACTTCGAGCGGCACACTTTCGCCAGTAAGCATCGAAACGTCGAGTGCTGAAGTGCCTTCTTCTACAACGCCATCCGCAGGAATTATTTCGCCTGGGCGAACGACGATGATGTCATCAACACGAACAAGTGCTGCTTCAATAGTTAGTTCTTCGCCATTTTTTATAATCGTGGCATGTCGAGCGCCGAGCGCAAGCAGTGATCTCAACGCATCTCCTGCATGACGTTTGGCTCGAGCTTCAAAGTATCTTCCTGCGAGCAAAAACACAGTTACTGCTACAGCAACTTCTAAATAAATGTGCGTGCTGTCGCCGGACATACTTTTCATGTTCATGCTCATGGAGTGCGCCGAGCCGCGATATGTCATTGACACTGCATCGCCCCAAACAATTGCCCAAATTGACCATGCGGTAGAAGCAAAGATTCCAATTGAAATCAAAGTGTCCATCGTGGTTGCTCGGTGTCGTGCGTTCATTAGTGCGGCACGGTGAAATGGCCATGCTCCCCACGTAACGACGGGGGCGCTGAGTACGAGTGCTAACCACTGCCAATTCTTGAACTCTAAATTTGCAATCATTGACAACAACACAACTGGTATTGCGAGTGCAACTGAAACTGTTAGCCGGGTCAACAACATTGCCACTCGCTCGTTAGTTTCGGCATCGAGCATTTCTGGTGTTGTGTCCTCTAAAAGGCGGGCGCCATAGCCAAGTGAAGTAACTGCGTCAATTAACGCCGTCGAAGTTGTTGCCCCAGAGTTGAAGTTGACTCTGGCAGATTCTGTTGCAAAATTTACTGTTGCATCTACGCCATCAAGTTTGTTTAAACCTTTTGCGATTGTTGCGGCACAGGCATTGCACGACATGCCAGTAAGACTCAGGTCAACCTGCACTGTTGAAGTCTTAGTTGTTGGCACTAGTTATAGTCTCGCCTTTAAAACAATTAATTGCACCACATTAGAAGTAACAAAATGCGGTGTTATGAGGACCATTTAGATTGGCCGAAGCGATATCCAACGCTTCGAACTGTTTCGATCAAGTTGGCATGTTCTTCGCCCAACTTTGCACGCAATCGACGAATATGCACATCTACTGTTCGCGCACCACCATAATATTCGTAACCCCAAACACGCGAAAGTAAAATTTCACGACTAAATACTTTGCCAGGATTCTGGGCAAGAAATTTAAGCAACTCGTACTCCATATATGTGAGGTCAAGCGATGCGCCACCGAATGATGCTTGATAAGTTTCGGTATTGAGCACAAGTCCGCCGTATTCGATTAAAGATTCTCGAGAAACAGACAACTCTGTGTAGAAGAGATGTCTCAAGCGCGAATCAAGTTCTCGCGGATGAACTGGCGCTAAGCAAAAGTCATCAAATAGATCGTCACGCATTTCTAAATCGGCAAGTTGCGCGCCGCTGACCAGAACGATTATTCGATTAACTGGCAAGTCACATCTGCGAAGCGAACGGCACAATGCCCAGCCAGATTCAGGGTCTTGGCTGCAATCGACCACGGCTCCAGCCCAGCCAGTTGTGGGCTCAAGTTGACTGAGTGCGTCACTATTTTTAATTGCCTTCCATGAATAACCAGAAAGATCTAGGGTGCGAGCGACATCAATCGGCGCTGGATCTGGAAATACCGCGAGTAATCGAGTTGTGTCGCTAATCATTGTCGTGTCAGAGCGAACGCAAGTAACGATTTATTTCGTACTGGCTGATATGGGTTTTATAGCCGCGCCACTCTGCACGTTTATTTCGTAAGAACCACTCGAAAATATGCTCACCAAGAGCCTCGGCTACGAGTTCTGATCGCTCCATCACACGTAATGCGTCAGACATTGATTGTGGAAGTTGCTCAATACTCAATTTGGCAAGCATGTCGTCGCCCATTTCAAAGAGATTGGCATCAGCCTCTTGAGGAAGTTCGTAGCCTTCTTTTATTCCGCGTAAGCCCGCTGCGAGAATTACCGAAAATGCAAGATAAGGGTTACATGCTGGATCGGGTGAGCGGTATTCAATTCGTGTCGCTTGCTCGCTATTTCGTTTTTGAATCGGCACACGAATTAAACCACTGCGATTATTTCGCGCCCACGAAATATGCACTGGTGCTTCGAACCCAGGAACCAAGCGTTTGTAACTATTGACAGTTTGATTCGTGATCGCAGTAATCTCTGCAGCGTGCCGCAACAACCCAGCCATAAATTGCTTTGCCGTTTCTGAAAGGTTGTACGGATCGTCAGCGTCATGAAAGGCGTTTTGCTCATCTTTAAACAAACTCAGGTGCAAGTGCATGCCCGAACCCTGCACGCCTTCAAGAGGCTTTGGCATGAAGGTGGCATGCACGTTATGAAGAGCCGCGATTTCTTTTACGACTAATCGAAAAGTCATCACGCTGTCTGCCATCGTCAGCGCATCGGTGTGTCGTAAATCTATTTCGTGCTGGCTTGGTGCATCTTCATGAAAGCTGTACTCAACTGGGATACTCATCGTTTCTAATGTGCGAATAGTTTCTTTGCGCAACGAACTTGTGATATCTGTGCTTGTTAAATCAAAAAATCCACCCTCATCAAGTGGAATAGGTCGCGAATCTACTGCTGGTGGATCAAAATAAAAATATTCGATATCTGGCGCGACATAGAACTGGTAACCAAGTTCACGAGCAGCATTTAAGTTGCGACGTAAAACTTGGCGTGGATCACCATCAAACGGTGTGCCATCTAATTTTGCGACATCACAGAAAACTCGAGCCTCGGCTCCTTTTGGATCAACCCACGGCAAAACTTCAAACGTGTTGGCATCCGGAAGCGCGAGAACATCACTTTCTTGCACACGACTGAAGCCGTCAATTGCCGAACCGTCAAAAATCATTCCGTCGTTAAGCGCGTTCTCCATTTCTGCAGGGCTAATCGCAAAACTTTTCAAATTGCCTAGAACATCAGTAAACCAAAGCCGCACGAGGCGAATACCGCGTTCTTCAACAGTTCGCAAGACGTAGTCACGTTGCTGTTCAATCATCTCAGCACTCGTTTCTGTTAAAACGCATGGGTACAGTCTGCCGTCGTTGCGACGAGATTTACTCGGGCAACGACGGCTAGATAGTTACTTCTTTTTGGTTTTCTTTTTAGCCGACTTCTTTGAGGCAGTCTTTACGGTCTTTAGTTTGCCGCAAACTGTTTCAAGAATTAGTTGCGTAACAATGTACGGATCCATATTTGCATTTGGACGACGATCCTCGGCGTAACCCTTTTGGTCGCGAGCAACCTGCCATGGAATTCGCACTGATGCACCGCGATTAGAAACACCGTAAGTGAATTTGTTGTATGGCGCTGTTTCGTGTTTACCAGTTAGACGGCTTTCGATGTCGTGACCGTAGTTGCTCACATGCTCATTGATACGAGTACCAAGTGCTTTGCATGCGTCGTCGATCGCTTTGTAATTCGTGCGCATTGCTTTTGTCGAGAAGTTGGTATGACAACCAGCTCCGTTCCAGTCTCCTTTTTGTGGCTTTGCATCCAACGAAATAACTACGTCATAATCTTCGGCGATGCGATGCAATAACCAACGTGCGACATGCAACTCATCGCTAACAAGTAACGCATCAACTGGACCAATTTGAAATTCCCATTGGCCAGGCATAACTTCTGCGTTGGTTCCAGAAATATGAAGACCTGCTTCAAGACACATCTCAGTATGAATCTCGACAATGTCTCGACCCATTACTCGACCTGCGCCGACGCCACAATAATAAGGACCTTGCGGTACTGGTTCGCCAGAAAGTTCTGGAAAACCAAATGGTCGACCGTTGAGTCGCATCATCGTGTATTCCTG
>JAEMRY010000152.1 GCA_016463105.1 Ilumatobacteraceae bacterium
GAAACACAGATCAATGTTTCAGATGTAAAAACATTTATTGGTTTGCTTATTGGTGGATCGATTGCATTTATGTTCTCGGCACTTGCAATTCGCGCAGTTGGTCGAACAGCCGGCGTAGTTGTGCAAGAGGTGCGCAATCAATTTGCAGACGGCAAAATCATGGCCGGCACAAAACAACCTGACTATGGCCCGGTTATCGACATCTGCACAGCAGCATCGTTGCGTGAACTAACAACGCCAGCATTGCTCGCAGTGCTCACACCAGTGATCGTTGGCTTCGGTATCGGTTATGCAGCACTTGGCGCGTTTTTGGCTGGCGTGATCTTGACTGGTCAATTGATGGCGAACTATTTGAGCAACGCTGGTGGCGCATGGGATAACGCCAAGAAGTACATCGAAGACGGTCATCACGGTGGCAAGGGCTCACCTGCGCACAAAGCAGCCGTCATTGGCGACACCGTTGGCGACCCGTTCAAAGACACTGCTGGTCCGGCACTTAATCCGCTGATCAAAGTGATGAACTTGGTAGCTCTTTTGACATTGCCAGCAATTATCAAATACCAAGACAACGATTCAATGCGCTTGAGCATTGCTGGAGTTTCGCTGGTGATTTTGATTATCGCGATCATGTTCTCACGTCGTAAGTCAGTCAGTCTTGTCGCTGCTTAGTTAGCAACTTTTTGATCAACAACTAATGTCAGCCCGCGTCGATTATCTCAGCAATGAGTGGATTGAAGCAGTTGCATCTGGAATAAAACTAAATGATGACATCGCACTCACGGCGCGAGAAAACACAGTTGCTGTAACTCAAATTGTTACTGGCACTCCGTATGGAGACGTGACTTATCATCTTGAGTCGCGCGACGGCGCTATTAGTTTTGGACTTGGTCCTGCATCTGTTTCAGATATTGCGTTCACGCAAGATTGGCAAACTGCAGTTGGTGTTGCAACAGGCAAAATTAATGCGCAAGAAGCATTTATCAGTGGCAAGATTCGATTTAAAGGCGATCATCAACGAGTGATCGCAACTCAACCATTATTTTTGGCGCTCGACGTCGTGTTCTCGGCAGTTAACGCCAACACGAATTTCTAATCTTTACCCTGAAAAGATTTTTAAATTAAACCAAGGCTGCGCACGGCGTCGCGCTCGTCAATTAACTCGGCGACTGAAGCATCAATCATTTTGCGACTGAAGTCGTTGATCGGCAAGCCCTGCACGATGCTGTATTCGCCGTTTGCGCACGTGCACGGAAACGATGAAATCAACCCAGCAGGAACGCCGTAACTGCCGTCAGACGGCACCGACATGCTGACCCAGTCGCCTGCTGGCGTGCCTTGCACCCAGTTGCGCACGTGATCCATTGCTGCAGTGCCAGCCGAAGCCGCCGATGACAAACCACGAGCCTTGATAATTGCTGCGCCGCGTTTGGCAACAGTCGGAATAAAAGTCTCGCGCAGCCACGCTTCGTCGTTAACCAGAGTCGCGGCATTCTTGCCGTCAACTTCGCAGTTATAAAGATCCGGATATTGAGATGCCGAATGGTTGCCCCAGATCGTCATCTTTTTAATCGCCGTTACTGGCTTGCCGAGTCGTTGCGCAAGTTGTGCAACCGCGCGATTGTGATCTAAACGCGTCATCGCTGTGAATTGTTTTGGGTCAATACCCGCAGCGTTGCTCATTGCAATCAACGCATTTGTATTCGCTGGGTTGCCGACTACTAATACTTTGACGTTCTTCTTGGCATTTTTGGCAATCGCAATGCCTTGTGGTTTGAAGATGCCGCCGTTTGC
>JAEMRY010000066.1 GCA_016463105.1 Ilumatobacteraceae bacterium
AACGGGTCAACCGATGGTCACGTTTTCGCTTTGTATATTATTGCCGTTGCTGCGGCTGAAGTTGGTGTGGGTCTTGGTTTGGTGCTTCTCGTCTATCGCAACAAGAAAACTATTTCAGTTGATGATCTTTCGGAGATGCGCGGATGAACTTGTTCTCAAGTGTTGATGCCGAGGTGCTTGCACCCCTGACTTCAGGTTGGTTTCTCGAACACGCTTGGCTGATTCCAGTTGTGCCAGCGATTGCTTTTGCCTTGATTATTTTATTTGGCAAGCGAATGCCATTCAAGGGCAGTGAACTAGGTGTGCTGTCAATGCTGGCTTCACTCGTGTTGTCGGCTGGTGCTGGCTATCAATGGATACAACGCGTTAATAGCGCAACCGAAGAGCAATTTGTTGATCCAGTGATTAAGTCTTGGACATGGTGGCAAAACGCAGGATTCGAATTCGGTATTGGTCAGCACATAGACGGTCTTTCAATTTTGGTGCTGTTTGTCGTTGCGTTTATTTCGACGTTGGTACAAATTTATTCGCTTGAATATTTACGTGGTGATCGTCGCTACACACATTTCTTTGCGGCCTTGACGTTATTTTCTGGCGGCATGTTGGCAATGGTTTTGGCTGACAACATGATGTTGCTGCTTCTTGGTTGGGAGATCATGGGTTTATGTAGTTTCATGTTGATCGGTCACTGGTGGGAAGAAGATGTCAATAGCAAGGCGGCTCTCAAAGCATTCTTTACTGTTCGTGTTGGTGACGTCGGCCTGCTCGTCGGAATCTCGATGCTTTATTTCGCCGCCAATGACTGGACTCGAGAAAATCTTGATGTTTCAGGTTTCTCAATTCGCGGAATTTCGGCGTGGGCACTTTCTGGAGAACCAAACAGCACCGTAATCATGATTGCGGCAATCGCTTTGTTCATCGCGTGCATCGGCAAGAGTGGTCAGTTTCCGTTGCACACTTGGTTGCCTGATGCAATGGCTGGACCAACTCCGGTTAGTTCTCTTTTGCATTCGTCAACGATGGTGGTTGCTGGCGTTTATCTTGTTGCGCGTTTGTACCCAGTGTTTTTCGTTGGACTCGATATCCCGGGTGGCGGCGGAAATCTGATCGTCATTATCGGCGGAATCACGATTGTGATTTCGGCGGCGCTGGCATTCGTGCAAAACGACATCAAGCGTGTGCTTGCCTATTCGACTGTGTCGCAACTCGGCTACATGATGCTTGGTCTTGGTGCTGGCGCTTGGATGCCTGCGGTATTTCATATTTTTACGCACGCATTTTTCAAAGCGTGTCTGTTCTTGGGCGCCGGTTCAATCAGTCACAGTGCATCGCACCACTCTTTTGACATGAAACGCGATATGGGTGGACTGCGCAAAGTAATGCCGATCACTTTTGCTACTTGGATAATCTCGACTCTCGCATTATGTGGCGTGTTTCCATTTTCTGGTTTCTTTTCTAAAGACGAAATTATCGACAACGTTGGGCACAACGGCTATGGCTTGTTTATGATTATCGCGCTGATTGGCGCATTCATGACTGCTGCATATATGACGCGCGCGACCTACTTGACATTCTTCGGCAAACCACGTGGCGCATCGGCCGGTCACACAGATCACAGTGCGCACGATGCGCACGACGCTCATGATGCGCATGCTGTTCACGACTCACACGATGCACATGCTTCATCTGGTCCGCATGAATCAGGTTTGTTGATCACAGTCCCATTAATTATTTTGTCAGTACTTGCACTTAGCTCAGGTTTCTTGAACGCAACTCCGTTTGGTGAGAGTTGGGAGCGAATGAAACTCTGGGTTGAGCCTCGAGCAGCAGAAGTTATTGACGAAACTCATTCGGGTGGGCCAGGCGAGTCGCTAGTAGTTATTCTGCCAAGTGCAGAAGATAGCCACTCAAAATCAGTGTGTGGTTCTGCTCAACCCGAGAAAGGCATTTGTTATGCACCTCAGCTGAACCACGCGCCGTTTAAATGGTTGAAAGCGATGATGTCATTGGCGATCGTATTTCTAGGTATCGCAGTCTCGTGGGTTTTGAGTTTTAGGTTATTTACAAAACGTGACCCGCGACTTGTTGGGCTCACACAACGCGTCAAAATACTTGGGGTCGGACATAAGTTCTTGGTCAATAAGTACTACCTTGATGACTTCTACGAAAAAATAATCGTCCGCAACATTGCCGGACCAATCGCCAGCGCTGCGTATTGGATTAACCAAAACATTTTGGATGGAATCATTCATAAAATTGCAAGTTCATCCCGACTGATTTCTGGCTGGGTTTATCGCAACATTGACCAACGAGTTGTTGATGGCGCAGTAAATAATTCGGCATCGTTTACAAAGTCAGTGGGTACTGCTGCGCAACCATCTCAATCAGGCAAAGTGAGTCAATACGGAGCTTTATTGTTTAGCGCAGCGGGTGTTGCCGCGCTTGTACTTGTGATTATTAATACGTAACTAGTCGAAAAAGGGAGAACATAATTATGAACATGCTGCGGGACAATAACTGGGTGCTGAGTGTCGGCACTTTCCTGCCAATGCTTGGCGTCGTGGTGATGATGCTTATGCCAAAGGCTCAAGATCAGGCCGTCAAATTCGTCGCACTAGTAACTTCAATTGCAACCCTGGCAGTTGGAATATTCACAGCAATGAATTTCGACTTCGATCAAGCCGAAAAAATGCAATTTGTTGCCGAAACAAAATGGATTTCAGTAATCAAAAGTTCTTATCTGATCGGCGTAGATGGCATCAGTCTTCCGTTGTACTTGTTGAGCATGGTGATCACTCTGTTGGTGGTTATTTATTCGCTCGACCATCTCCCGAACCCAGGCAAACCAAAAGCATTCTTCTCGTTGTTGCTTGTCTTGCAAACTGGCATGGCCGGCACGTTCATTGCGCAAGATTTGATTTTGTTTTTCGTTTTCTTCGAACTCGTATTATTGCCAATGTTCTTCCTGATCGGTGTGTGGGGTGGCGAGCAACGTCAGTACGCGTCAATCAAGTTCTTCCTTTACACAATGTTTGGTTCAGCACTAATGCTGGTTGCATTCTTGGCGCTGTTCTTTAAGACTGGTGCAGAAAGTTTCAGCATTCCTTATTTGATCGAAAATGGTGGGAGCATTGCCAAAAATGTTCAGATCTGGATCTTTGCTGGCATGTTCGTTGGTTTCGCGGTGAAAGTACCGATGTTTCCATTTCATACTTGGTTGCCAGATGCTCACACTCAGGCGCCAACTCAAGGTTCGGTAATTCTGGCTGCAGTATTGCTCAAACTCGGAACCTACGGTTTTGTGCGAATTGCATTGCCGATTTTGCCAATCGCCGCACGCGAGTGGGCGCCATACATTGGCGGTCTCGCAGTGATCGGCATTATTTACGGAGCGCTTGGTTGTCTTGCACAAAGTGACATGAAGCGATTAATCGCTTTTTCGTCAGTTGCACACATGGGTTTCGTAATGCTTGGCATTTCAACTCTGACAAGTTTTGGAATCAACGCAGCAATGTTTGGCATGGTTGCGCACGGATTAATCACCGGCATGTTGTTCTTCATCGCTGGAAGTGTCAAAGAGCGATACCACACACTTGAGATTTCAAAAATTGGTGGAATGCTCACGCAGATGCCACGCCTCGGTTGGATTTTCGGATTCTGTTGTATGGCTTCACTTGGTTTGCCAGGCTTGGCTGGTTTTTGGGGTGAGTTTCCGGCGATTCTTTCGACTTATAACCCAGCCGCAGGATTAAATGTCACCGTATATCGAGTATTCATGGTTATTGCTGCACTCGGAACAGTTTTGGCTGCTGCTTATTTATTGTGGCTTTATCAACGGATTGCATTCGGTACTCCAAAAAATAATTCACACGACGAACATTCAGCCCAAGAAGAACTTCACGACGTCACAACACACGAATGGTTGGCGTGGTCACCGTTATTAATCGGAATTCTCGTATTAGGAATTATGCCGAACTTGTTATTTAGTGTTTTTGATCCTGCTGTGCAGGTAACGCTGAGCGTTTTCGGGGGATAAGTTGCAGAACCTTAACGTTCTCTCAGCGCAATGGGTTGCGCCGACAGTTGACTATCACGGGCTTGCGCCCGAGTTGGTTGTGGCTGGCGGACTATGCCTTGTGCTGATTTTGGATTTATTTATTGACGAGCGAAAAAAGTGGTTGTTGTCAATTATTTCTTCGTTCACTTTGCTTGCGGCGATGATTCCGATAATCACACTCGCATTGTCTGAGACCTCAGTTCGCTCGATGTTTGGCGATCGCTATGTTGTCGATAACTTCAGCCTCGTTATGAAGGGCGTGTTCTTGCTTGCGGGTTATGTAGTTGTTTTGCTTTCAAGTTCGCATGTTGAAGAGGGTGAATATTGGCGCGGAGAATATTGGTTCTTGCTACTTTCAAGTTTGCTTGGAATGTTGATGATGACTTCATCTCGAGACCTCGTCAGCATTTTTGTGGCCCTTGAGTTTCTTTCAATCCCTGCGTATATGTTGGCCGCTTGGCGAAAGCGTGATCCAAAAAGCAACGAAGCTGGTGTTAAGTACTTCATGCTTGGTGTGTTTGCTTCAGCAGTGATGCTTTATGGCATGTCACTTCTCTACGGAGTAACAAATTCGACGCTTCTAGTTGACATCGCAGCAACAACAACTGCAACTGGTGATTTTGCAGCAGTGCAGGTACTGGCAGTCGTATTCGTAATTGTTGGCTTCGCATTCAAAGTTTCAGCCGTGCCGTTTCATACTTGGGCGCCAGACACATACGAAGGTGCACCTGCGCCAGTGACGGCGTTTTTGTCAGTTGCATCAAAGGCTGCTGGTTTTGTCGCCTTAGTTGTTTTGATCTACACCGCGTTTCCGTTGGCCCAAGACATTTGGCAACCGTTTATCTGGGTGCTGTCAGCGTTGACGATGACTGTTGGCAACGTACTGGCTCTTAAACAAAAAAATATCGTGCGAATGATTGCGTACTCGTCGATCAGTCAAGGTGGTTTTGTATTGATGCCGCTCGCTGTTGCCGGCATGGCAGGCTCTGGAAGTTCAGCGTTACGTTCAGTCGTGTTGTACATGATTATTTACGCTGCGACAAACCTTGGCGTGTTTGGTGTGATCTTGGCGGTGTCACGCAAAACTCGTAGTGGCGAAGTGTCAAGTTTTGGCGGATTATTTTCTTATGCGCCAACGCTTGGTGTTCTGATGACATTATTTTTGGCATCTTTGGCGGGCATTCCACCATTGGGCGGATGGATTGCTAAGTTTGCCGCATTTCAGTCGTTGCTGCAGTCACAATCAACATGGGGTTATGCACTTGCAGTCATTGGTGCTGTCAACTCGGTGATTGCGTTTGGTTATTACGGCAACGTGATGCGCGAGATCTGGATGCGACCAGTGCCTGATGGTGATACAACACCAATTCAGATACCAGGTTCTTTGAGTTTGGCGCTCGGAATTACAAGTGTTGCAACTTTGACTTTTGGTGTGTTACCAGGTGTCGCATTGCACTTTGCAGATCTTGCTGAAATTGCCGGTGCAATCATCCGCTAAGGATATTTCATCCGCCATTGCGATGGCTGGTGGTGCGATTTCGTTCGAAAATTTTATGGATCTGGCGCTCTATTCGCCAAATGGTTTCTACACAAAAACTGGTCGCGCCGGCCGACGGGGTGGAGATTTCATCACGAGCCCAGAAGTTGGACCATTATTTGGCGCAGTGCTTGCTCGCGCACTTGACGCGTGGTGGAAAGAACTTGGTTCACCAAGTCGGTTTGACGTAGTCGAGTGTGGTGCAGGCCCAGGCACACTTGCGCGCAGTATCTTGGCTGCTCAACCTGAGTGTGCTCATGCGTTGCATTATGTTGCAGTTGAAGTTTCTGCGTCGCAGCGCGCAATGCATCCACAAGGAGTTGAGTCTCGCGAAACGATGCCTGATGGCCCAATCACCGGTGTGGTTTTGGCAAACGAGTTGCTTGACAATTTGCCATTTAGGTTGTTCGTGTTTGATAACCAATGGCAAGAGGCGTTTGTTGAAGAACGCGATGGAAAGTTTCTAGAGGTCTTGCGCATACCAAAAATTATTCCTGCTTGTCTGCCAGAGTCGGCGCCACTCGGATCGCGTGCACCTGTCCAAGATGCCGCAGCCTCTTGGGTACGAGACTGTTTGTCAAAAATCGATCATGGGCGATTGCTGCTGTTTGATTACTGCAGCTCTTCAACTTCTGAGATTGCACTTACACCGTGGCGTGAATGGTTGCGCACATATCACGATCAAGATCGAGGCAATCATTATTTAATAGAACCAGGATCGCAAGACATCACCGCTCAAGTGATGCTTGACCAGTTGCCAGTTGGTTTCACTGCATCCACTCAGGCTGCGTTTTTAAAACAGTGGGGAATCGACGAGTTGGTGCGTGAAGGCAATGCCTATTGGGAGAATATGAAAACCGCACCAGATTTGGCAGCAATGAAGATGCGCAGTCGCGTTAGCGAATCAGAGGCCCTTTGTTCTTCAGCCGGCCTCGGCAGTTTT
>JAEMRY010000153.1 GCA_016463105.1 Ilumatobacteraceae bacterium
TGGCAAGTTCGGCTTCAATTCGAGATTCTTCGTCATCAGAAAGTTTGCGTCCGCCGTTGCCAAAAATCTTTACACCGTTATCTGAATATCTGTTATGTGAAGCAGTAATCGCAAACGCGACAAGGTCACCTGTTGCTGCAGCGTGAGCAATTGCAGGCGTTGGTGCGACTCCCATTAAATGCACTTCAACGCCGAGTTGAGTCAACGACTCGGCAATTGCAACTTCTAGCGCAAGTCCAGACTCGCGAGTATCTCGACCGATAACAACGAGTTGGCATTGCAATACTTTGGCTGCTGCGCGCGCAAGTGCGGCGACATAACTAGTTGTTAGTTCAGTGCCAAATTCGCCACGAACTCCGTCGGTTCCAAATTTCAACATTTGATTACCCGCTGTTTCTAGCACGCAAAACTAAAACTCGGTTCGCTAGCACGGCATAAACCATGCTGTTTGAAAAGTGAATTAACGCTTGGTGTACTGCGGCGCCTTGCGCGCCTTTTTGAGACCGTACTTCTTGCTCTCTTTACGACGTGAGTCGCGTGTGAGTAGTCCGGCCTTCTTCAATGCAAGTCGTTGTTCTGGATCAAGTTCTACAAGTGCACGGGCAATCGCCATGCGCAACGCACCAGATTGTCCGGCGATTCCGCCGCCAATAATGTCGGCGTCAATGTCGTAGATGCCAACCATGTTGGTTACGCGCAATGCTTCTGTTGAAGAGTTGCGTTGTACTTCAGACGGAAAATATTCTTCAAAAACACGATCGTTGATTTTTACGATGCCGGTTCCTGGTCGCAAACGTGCGCGACAAATTGCATGCTTGCGACGACCTGTTGTTTGAGTTAGTGGCTTTGTTCCCACGAGTTTGTCCTTTGTTCTCTAATGCTCGGCTCAGCGAGCCTTGGCGTGCGGAAGCTCAAGCACTTTTGGTGATTGCGCTGCGTGCGGATGTTCTGCACCTGGATAAACCTGTAACTTTTTCAACATCTCGCGACCGAGTGTTCCTTTTGGCAACATTCCGCGAATCGAACGACGAATTGCATCACCAGGTTTGCGATCTAAAAGATGTCCGTAGGTTTCTGATTTCAAACCACCTGGGTAACCAGAGTAGTCATAGACCATTTCGCGATCGGCTTTGCCTGAAGTAAGAACGATTTTTGATGCGTTGATAATTACAACGTGATCGCCAGTGTCCATGCTTGGTGTGTACATCGGTTTGTGTTTGCCACGAAGCAAAGTTGCGGTCTCTGTGCAAAGACGGCCGAGCACGAGTCCTTCGGCATCGATTAAATGCCAAGCGCGCTGAACGTCACTTGGTTTTGCAGAATATGTACGCATGAAAAGTTCCTTGAGATCTAGAATTAGCAACCGCCAGAGAGCGCTTCGCACTCGTTTTAACGGCCTCGTAATGATAGGGCCGAAACCAGCCGAATCACAATCGGCCCAACGAGAATATGGTGTTTAGGCAGTTTTCTGGCTAACCACGGGCTCGATATTTGGGTAACCCACTTCGACTAAACACAACCCCTGTGGTGGGGCTAATTGCGAAGCCTCGGCCCGATCGCCCGATCTGATCAGCGTCATCATGTCGCTGCTCGGACGCTTGTGAGTGCCAATTTCGATGAATGTGCCAACTAGCGACCTGACCATCTGATGACAAAAAGCATTGGCCCGAATATCAAATGTAAAGATTCCGTCACCCTGATTTCGCCAAGTTGCTTGCATCACACAACGTTTCAACGAAATTTCACGCGCTCCTGAC
>JAEMRY010000067.1 GCA_016463105.1 Ilumatobacteraceae bacterium
CGACCTTGCCACTTTGGTTTGCGTTTTTCGGCGTAAGCCTTTGCTCCCTCTAGTGCATCAAGCGAATCAATCGCGCTGCGATAGGCGCTGTTGTTGCGTACAACTGTCATCGCGTCTGATGTCGAAACAGTTTCGAGTGAACGTATCAGATCTAAAACAGCAGTAACGCTAAGTGGTGCCGATAAACAAATCTTCTCTGCAAGTCGGCGCGCAGCAGGAAGTAAATCTTCAGCAGTTGTAACTTCGTTTACAACTCCCCAAGTTTGTGCTTCGGTAGCTGACATTCGACGTCCAGAGATCAGCATCTCGCGCGCAATATTTGCAGGCAAAACTTTTGGCAGACGAATTGTTGCGTTGTCAGCGATCAATCCGAGTGTTGCTTCGGGCAAAAAAAACTCGGCGTGCTCGGCGGCAACAATTAGGTCAGCCGCCAGTGCAATCTCAAATCCACCACCAACCGCCATTCCGTTTACGGCGACGATAACTGGCTTTGGTCGATACTTCAGTTCACAAATGCCACCGAAACCGCCAACTCCATAATCAGATTCAAAGGCTTCGCCTTCGCTGGCCGCGGTTAGATCCCAGCCTGCTGAAAAAAATCTCGTACCGGCGCCAGTCAAGATCGCGACACGCAGTTGAGAATCTTTCATAAACGATTCGAACACTGCGCTCATTTCGCGACTTGTTGCGGCGTCAATCGCGTTGGCTTTCGGGCGATTGATTGTTACTTCTAAAATTTCGTTGTTGCGAGTTACTTCGATGCTCATTGTTGAGTCGCGATCATCAGAGCGTCGACGGCCACAGCAGTATTGGGTGTAACTAGCACAGGATTTAATTCAACCTCTACTAAGTTGTTATTCATCGCTGTTGAAATGACATTTTGAATTAACTCAACAAGTGCATTTAGATTGCCGGCTGGTTTGCCACGAAAGCCATTTAATAGCGGGGCGATTCTTAGTTTGGCGAGAGAGCCAAGAATCTGTACGTCATCTACGGGCGCTAGAAGAAAAGTCGTATCGCGCCACAATTCTGTATAAACACCACCTGCGCCCAGAGTAATCAGCCAACCAACGGGGGCATCGCGACGAATGCTCACCAATATTTCGGCCACGACGTCAACAACTGTCTGTTCAACCAGAAATTCATTAATCTCACTTGGCATCATCGCCAAGGCTGAATCAAGCTCCTGTTTGTTTTGAAGACCGACTTTCACTGCACCCACTTCGCTTTTATGGGCGAGCCCCAAACCTTTGAGCGTTATCGGAAAGCCAATTTTATTTGCCATGTCTGCAATGTCTGAGCGCGTGCATCGCACTCCATTCGGAACATTGACACCATTTTTTTGGAGCATCAATTTGGCATCAGCCTCATCAATTAGTTTCGTCTTAAGTGCAGTCACAACTTGTGCCGGTGGGTCACCAGCCTGATTATCAGCAAGCCAAGCCGCCGCATTAAGCGCAACGAGCGCTTCATGCAGCCCTTGCAACACAACTAAGTTTGCATCTTTTGCCGCAACTCGAATTGCATTTGTTATGCATTCTGGCAAAGTTGCAACTATGACACCGCGTTTGTTTGTGGCTTGAGCCGCATCACCAAGTGATTGCGCCGCGATTACCCAAGTCTGCGAATCTTGATCATCTCGTGGGGGAGTATCAAGAATTAGAAGCGTTGCATCTTGTGGGCCGTCCATAACTTGTGTAAAAGTGTTTGCTGTCGCGACACGATCACCCCACATAAATGTGTGATAGTCAAATGGGTTTCCGACCGTTACGAGTTCTGTCAACGTTGAACTAATTCGTGCATGCTGTTCAGTTGAAAACGGCTCGAATCGCAATGCGGTTTTTTCACTGAGATCGGCGACTAGTGATGCTTCTCCGCCCGAGCAAGAAAGTGACACTAGTTTGTTGCCAGTTAATGTGCCACCCTGGTCAAGAAGTTTCAAAGTCTCAATCAGTTCAATTGGTGTATCAACCATCGCTACACCGCATCTTTCGAACAATGCTTTATATGCGCTTCGACGACCAGCAAGTGATGCTGTGTGTGACGCGGCAATCATTGCGCCGGCTTCGCTGCGACCTGTTTGCAATGCAACAATGCGCAAGTTGCGTTTGTTTGCATAATAAGCCAACTTCGCAAAACGCACAGGATCAACAATTGCTTCGATAAATAATCCAACAGCAGTGACCCGACTGTCGTTGATAAAAACTTCGAGACAATCTTCGATACCAGCAACTGCTTGGTTGCCAACTGTTACGAGATATGCAAGGTTTAAACCTCGTTGTTGCAAAGTTATGTTTAGTCCGACGTTTCCACTTTGACTGACAATCGCTACGCCACTAGTTACAGACTCACAGCCGTGTTGATCGGGCCACAGCGCAACACCGTCGAGCGCGTTGATGTATCCATAACAGTTAGGCCCAAGTAATGGCATTTCGCCTGCCACTGCAACAAGTTGGTGCTGCAACTCAACACCGTCAACACCTGATTGTGTGCCCGACTCGGCGAAACCTGAGGCGTAACAAACCGCGCCACCAGCGCCAATTTTTGCTAATTGTTTTACGACGTCGATTGTTGCGTTGCGATTAACGGCAACGAAAGCAACATCGGGAGCACTCGGAAGATCTGCAACGGATTTAAAACATTTAATCCCGGCAAGTGTTTCACGAGTTGGATGAACAGGCCATAATTCGCCTGTAAAGCCAAGTTTGAGACATTGTTCGATAACGCTCTGTGCCGGACTCGTGCCAAACAGTGCAATTGAACGCGGGTTGAGCGTTCTCGAAAGCAGTTGGTCAGCCACCATGAGGACGCAATAATGCTCGCGAAATAATGTGTCGTTGAATTTCGCTTGTTCCGTCCCAGATGCGGTCAACACGAGTGTCGCGCCACATGCGCTCTAACGGAAGTTCGTCCATTAATCCCATGCCACCGAAAATTTGTATTGCTTCATCAGTGACAAACTGACACATTTCACTAGAAAACACCTTGGCCATCGCAACTTCAGTATCACTGAAGTTGCCAGCAGCATCGTTAAACGCTGCACGCAAAGTTAACAATTCTGCGGCATCAAGTTGTATCTGCATATCAGCCAATTTGAATGACACGCCTTGAAACTTGCCAATTTGTTGACCAAATTGTTCGCGCGTTGCTGCCCACTCGACGGCTAATTTGAGTGCACGACGAGCACGCCCGACACAAACAGCAGCAACTTGAAGTCGTGTAGCGCCAAGCCATTCGTTGGCGGCATCAAACCCATTGTGTTCTTCGCCCAGCACATTTGCACCTGGCACACGACAGTTATCAAAATTGATAATCATGTTGTGGTAACCATTATTTGAAACACAGTTATAACCCTTGACGCGCTCGCAACCCTTTGTATCAAAATCAACCAAAAAACCAGTGATCTTCTTTTTGATTCCTTTTGGTGTTTGTTCTTCACCGCTGGCAGCAAATAAAATCACATAATCGGCCATGTCGGCATGCGAAATAAAATGTTTCGTTCCATTAATAATCCAATCTTTGCCGTCACGGGTTGCGGTGCACTTCATTCCGCGAACATCTGATCCGGCATCAGGTTCAGACATTGCAAGACACTCAACACGATCGCCCGTAATTGTTGGTACAAGATATTCGGCGATTTGATTGTCTTTGCACGCTCGCAAAATATTGCTCGGTCGCGCAACTACATAATGCAATGCATACGAGGTAACTCCGAATTCGCGATCAACTAAAGTCGTGTCAAACGAATCGAGTCCGCCACCACCAAGTTCGGTTGGCATATTGCATGCGTAGAGTCCTGCAGCAATCGAGCGCTGTTTAATTTGTTTGACAAGATCTGGAGAGACTTTGCCTTCACGCTCAACTTTTTCTTCGTGCGGGATTAACTCACGCTCGGTAAATGTTCGAGTCGTATCAACGATCATTTCTTGTTCTTGGGTTAAGCGAAAGTCCATGGTCTATTCTCTCAGTTCTTATGCTTGATTTTCATGGTTCGACCAACTTCTGGTGGGGTATCGAGAGTGCGGTGGCTAGCCATGATTGCGGTCAAAGCCAGGGCTACTGGTGGTTTGATTGCCGATGATTTGGCCGCCTTTGAGTCAACATGCAACAACATTTGTTCGCAGGTTGACAGTCGGTCACCGGTTACGACATTAAACATCTCATGGTTAAAGTGCAATCGCTTCGTGTCAAAATCAAGCACTTGAGTTGTAACTCTTAATGAGTCATTAAGTGCTGCTTCACGTTCGTAAATTATGTGAGTCTCAACAGTGTAAAACGAACTTCCAGCATCACGATATGCATCGTCGACGCCGATGAATTGAAACAAAACATCTGAAGCCCAGCCAAACACAGTTAAATATGCAGCCTCTGTCATGTGATTGTTGTAGTCGACCCACTCTGGGACAACATTGCAGCGATACACGTCAAGAGGTGCACTAACTTTTTCGCCAACTTTCCAGGCACTAACTTCTTGTCGCAGAATTTCGGTCATTTAATGCTTTGACCTACGAATCGACCAACTCCATCTGGCTTAGGCAACTTCGCGTGTGCTTTGGCAATTGGCTCGAGCAACACGAGCAACTCTGATCCGATTGGGCATGCTTTTTTGAGTTTGGTATCTACATGCAGATAAATATGTTCGCCAGATGCAACGACCGTGCCGTCAGTCTGTGCCATTACCGAATGAATGTGAACTTTCTTGGCATCAAGCGAAATAACTTGCGCCGTTACGACAATTTCGTCACCGACTTTGCTTTCGCTGATATATCGAACATGGCTCTCGAGAGTAAAAAACGATCGACCAGTTGCGAGATAGTCATTTGAAAACCCGATTGATCTAAAAAACACATCTAGTGCTTCGCTTGAGAGTTGCATATATCGACTGTCGTTTGTGTGACCGTTGTAGTCGGCCCAGTCAGCAGTAATTCGTCGACGCTGCACTTCGATCGGCGCCTCTATTTTTGTTGGTGCAGCGGTTGCACCACTAAAAAGTTTCTTCTCGTATGCCGACAAAGTTTCACCAGCACCAAATCCGACCTGCTTAAGCCCTTGCATCACTGCAACTAAACAGTCATCGCGTAGAACTTCTAGTTCACGAATTGTTCGAGTTCCGGCCTGAGCATCAGATTGCGAAACAATTTTCTCAAGTAAAACATCATCGAGTTCAGGCACATTCATAAATTTCGTCCACGGCCATTTAAGTGTCGGGCCAAACTGCGCCATAAAGTGACGCATTCCGGCTTCGCCCCCGGCAATGCGATAGACCATGAACGTTCCCATGAACGACCAACGCAATCCAGCACCAAATCGAATTGCATCATCAATTTCTTCTGCAGTAGCAACACCATCATTGATCAGCCAAAGGGCTTCTCGCCACATTGCTTCCATCAATCGGTCAGCGACAAAACCATCAATTTCTTTTTTTAACATCAACGGTCGCATGCCAATTAATTCGTATACCTCTCGTGCGCGTTCGCGTGCGGCAGCAGTTGTTTTGTCGCCACCGCAAATCTCTACTAGCGGCAGCAAATAAACAGGATTAAACGGGTGGCCAACAACTAGTCGCTCAGGAAACGTCATGTCACGTTGCAACTGACTTGGCAAAATGCCTGATGTTGATGAACCAAATACGACATCGGCTGGCGCCACTCGGCTGGCTCTTGCGAGAAGTTCTTGCTTGAGTTCAACTCGCTCTGGCGCACTTTCTTGCACAAAGTCAACGTCGGTAACCGCTGCTTCTGGAGTATCAACAAATGTGATCGTGCCTTCTTTGGGCAACGGTGCAAGAGTTAATTTGGCGTAGGCGCGCCGAGCGTTGGCCATGACTTCGCCGATCTTGCGTTGTGCCTGCGGGTCAACATCATAAATTTTTACGTCGTAGCCGTTGAGCACGAAGCGCGCGGCCCAACCACCGCCGATGACACCGCCACCAAGCAGACCGACGGTCTTAAGAGGCTTACTCGTTGTCACGAGTGTTTCGTGAGTTGAAGTTTTTTGCGAACTGCTTCTGGGCCAATGATATTGACATTCATATTTTCGAGAATCTTCACGGCACGAGAAACAAGGTCGGCGTTTGATGCCATTTCTCCGCGCGAAAGATAAATATTGTCTTCAAGACCAACACGCACATTGCCACCTGCAAGCGCAGCCATAGCCACGAACGGCAGTTGCATTCGGCTGATTGAAAACGCCGAAAAAATTGCACCTGGAGGCAGTTGATGCACGAGCGCCATAAATGTCGTCGGATCATCTGGTGCACCGTAGGCGATGCCCATACAAAGTTGAATCATCACGGGGTCATCAAGCAGACCTTCGGCAATTAAATCTTTAACCATCACAAGGTGCCCTGTGTCGAATACTTCGAGTTCGGCGCGCACCCCGAGTTTTTGAACTTGCTTGGCCATCGAACGCAAAACACTTGGCGTGTTGACCATGA
>JAEMRY010000154.1 GCA_016463105.1 Ilumatobacteraceae bacterium
ATCGCTTTTTGTGCCATGAGGCCAAAACCTTTTCTCGAAATGTTTAATAAAATAATTCGTTTATTCGCACAAATGCTCCGCGCGGCCAAAGCCTGCGGAGCACTTTTATAGTTTTCGCTGTGAGGTACTCGCAAATAACGCGGGCGCACACAGACATCAATTTTTTGGATTGACCTCTTCGTTTGCAACTATCAAAAATAGCTGTGAACGAAGTGTTTACTCTATCCCCCTAAAATCCAGTCCCCAAACCGCAAAACCCAAGAAAATCAGATATTTATAGCCGTTTTTAGCTGCTTCGAGCGATCAAGGTAACTTCAAAAATCATCCGTTTGCCGGCCCGCGAAACCTCTATTTTTACGACCTGGCCAGGTATCGCATCACGAATTGAGGCAACTAGCCCCAACTGACCATCAATCGGTTCTCCGTCCACCGAAAGCACAATGTCATCAATCAGAATTCCGGCCTGGTCTGCTGGCGAATCGGCCTGAACATTGGTGATAATCGCACCTTGCCCGCCATCTTCACGACCCGTCAGGCCTACACCCAAGAAACCCTCTTGGCGTTTTGCCCCGTTGGCTTGCGCGCGAAGTTGTTCTATTACAACTAATACTTCTTCTACAGAAATCGAAAACCCAATGTTGTTAGCAGCGGATTCAAAATCGCCCCTGGCAACAGCAGTATTGATGCCAACAACTTCACCTTTTAAGTTAACTAATGGTCCGCCAGAGTTGCCAGAAGAAATTGCAGCATCGGTTTGTATCAATGAATTAAGTGCACCTGACTCAGTTTCAATAGTGCGTTTTAACGCTGAGATGATTCCAGAAGTAACTGTTGGCCCGCCATCTAATGCAAGTGCATAACCAATTGCGATAACAGTGTCACCAATTCGCGCGCTTCCAGGTTTGGCAAAAGTTGCCGCAGTCAAACCAGTCGCATCGATTTTCAAAAGGGCAAGATCATTGCCCAAGTCACTGGCCAAAATTTTTGCAACGCGCGGTTCAGTTTCGCCGGCAAACCTGACTACTACTTCGCTCGCATCTTCTACGACGTGCGCATTGGTCAAAATCTCACCATCAGACGTCAACACAACACCAGTGCCTACTCCACGACCGCCACCAGTCTCATCAGAAATAGTCGAAGTAATCGTGACGACACTGTTGGCAAGTCGTGTTGCTACTTGCGCAATAATTGAGTCGGTAATTTCTTCACCGTCTGCCACGACGACAGGTGGTGAAGTTAATTGCGTTACTGTTTGTTTTTTTTGCAGATCTACAAGATTTGCGTCTTGCGCAATGTATGTGCCGGCAACGCCACCAATTACACCAAATATTGCAGCGAGAACCATGACACCAAAGAATGCGCCGCGTCGCCGTGGGCGTTGTGTTGATTCATCAGAAGTTTGTTGCTCTGCCTCGAATTGCATCTGCAATGTTGGTGGCGGAAACTGATTCGATGCAAGAGCATCTATTTGCTGTGGCGATTCAGAATCAATAGGTGTATCGTCGCTCATAATTAATCTTAAACGCTAACTATTCGTAACTTAGTTCTCAAACAGAGAAACTTACCAAACTCTTAAGCGTTTTGGATTTTGATTTCGATGTCAACGCCAGCAGGAAGCTCTAAGCGTTGAAGGCTGTCGATTGTCTTGGCGTTTGGATCAACAATGTCGATTAATCGCTTGTGAATTCGCATCTCAAAATGTTCGCGCGAGTCTTTGTCAACGTGTGGCC
>JAEMRY010000011.1 GCA_016463105.1 Ilumatobacteraceae bacterium
GTCACTTGAAGCAAGGCCATGCAGAGGGTATGAACTGTCCGTTTGCTTTCGAGCAACCCTCGGGTAGGCCGCATAGATGGATGGTCGTCAGTGTCAGTGGGAAACCGCTGAGACTACAAAATCCCGCTTATCGACCGACTCACTGTTACTACAACCTCTCGAGAACTGTTAATTCTCGCGTCGCAACGAACCCTTTTTTAGAAATGCAGCGCGACGGGTGGTGTCTGACAGAGAAAAGTATCGCCAGGCGATTAAGCAACCAGTGATACCAATTATCTCAAGGGGCAAATTCCATGGTCCACGCTCAACAGACAACAACAATTTCTGCTCAATACTTGTGCCAGTTACCGGCCACCAAAACATTTTTGTATCCGTAAACGCCCCATCATAAATTAAATGCATGAACATTCCAATCGGAATTGCCAATAACCTTTGGCGAATTGGACGACGCCCAGCGGTCGCAATCATGATCGCAAACAAAACAGCGATGCTCGTGATCACACTGTGCAATGGTCCGACTCGCCCACTGATCCCATCTATTAAATCTGGAATCAACGAGGCAATTGCCAGCAACCGATAGTCAAACTTCGGGTCGCGAAATACGAACCATATAGACCAGATAGAAGTAGCGATAAACCAAAAAAACATTATTACTAAATAGCCAACAAACAATCGCAGTTAGGACACTCAGGCAATTCAGTTGTTGGCAGTTTTTTTAAAGCCGACAGCTCAACAGGTGATAAATCTAAATGACAAGACTGACATGTAACTCCGTGCAAATCAGCAACAACTGGTGCATTGCGTTTGCCGCGCTTCAAATTATAAAGTGACAAAAGTTGTGGGTCTACGGCATCAGCACAACCAGTTCGTTTTGCTTCAAGGTCAATTCGCAAAGCCTCACATTCAGCGATGACTAGCGCTAAAGCAAGATTTGCATTTTCAATTGCAGTCTCCTGAACTGCAATTTGGAAAGTAAGTTCAGCCAACTGTCGATCAAACTGTTCGGCAGTTTCAAGCAAAACTAACTCGCGATCGTCATTTGCGCTTCGCTCTGCGCTGGCCATCGCTATTTCATGTTGCAGTGCTTCGGCCTCACGCGGCGCAATGATGGTTTTAAGTTGCTGGGCGTATTTAACAATTGCGGATTCGAATTGTTTGTTTGAGGCTTCAAGTAAATCTATATCACGCTGGGCGTTTTTTTGCTGTGACGAAATATTCAAGCTTTCTTTTTTGATTCGATCACGTGCCACCAACGCCGCTGCTAATGTGGCGCGTTCTGGAAGTGTTGTGAGTCGATGCTGCAGTTGATGCAATGCAGTGTCAACATGTTGAAGATCAAGCAATTGTTTTAGCGAAGCCACGATTAGTTTCCGATTGTTGTTTGCACAGAATTTGGAAGTGGCTTTAAACAATCATAAAAGTACAGGCCAAGATCTGTGGTCGGCACCGGCGAATACGGATTCGAGTCGGTTGGAGAGATTGTCGTAAATGGAGTCAGCACGCTGACCACCACAGTATTAGGTGTGGTCGTCTCGACAGCTGGGACCAGCGTTGTTGTTGTAGATGCATTGCCTTTTGACTTAGCAGTTGTTTCGGAGACTATCGATGGCGGAATAGTTCCGGAAATCACTTTCGCGGCGCATTCAACGCCAGGCAGGTAAAGCCGAAGTGGCTCACGGGTCGGTAATGGCGGTTGAGCAAATTCAAGTACTTCTAATCCATCGTGAACTACATCCATATATGACTTCCAAATCATTGCTGGAAACATCGCGCCCTGCACTCCGGTGCGAGTTCCGATTACTGCCGAAAACTCAGGAACATTCGACTTTGTCATTTTGGTGTAACCCTTTGGATCTCCAACCCAAACTGCTGTCGCATATTGTCGGGTGAACCCAACGAACCATGCGTTGGTGTTGTTGTCTTGCGTTCCAGTTTTGCCTGCCGCAGGCCGTTTATCTTTGAGCGCCGTACGACGTGCGGTTCCGCGTTCAATAACACCACGTAATACATCGGTTGCATTGAGCGCAACATCTTGCGGCAAAGTTTGTTCAGATTTAGGTGCTTCATACTGATAAATAATTGCTCCACTTGAATCTTCAATTCGTTCAATCATGTATGGCTGGATATGAACCCCAGAATTTGCAATCGTCTGAATACCCGATGCCATATCCATCGCACTCATCTCATTTGCGCCGGTTGACAAACTCGCATATGGCTGAATGGTGTACTTCTCTTTGCTTAACCACTCAGATGACGCCATGCGATACATCGTTTCGACCGTGCGTTCAAGTCCAACGATCTGAGACAATTTTGCATAGGCGCAGTTAATTGAAAGCCACGTCATCACACGCAACGGTGCTGTCGGTTGACTAACACCATTGGTTATCAAGAATGGTTCTTCAATATTATTGGGATTCGGCAAGGTGCACGGAAGTGTGCCGTCAATTTGATCATCGGGTATCACACCTGCCTGCAATGCCGCAGCAAGAATGAAAAACTTCGCACTTGATCCAGTTTGCCTTCGACGCAATGCCAGATTAACTTCGCTCACGCCTGCTTTGAATCCAGGACCACCGACCATCGCACGAATTGCACCCGATTCAACCTCAAGCGAGACAACCGCAGCAGTTATGCCAGCTTTATTAATTGGAAGTTCATTCTTGACTGCTTGCTCGGCAGCCAACTGCGCCTTTGAATCAAGAGTCGTATAAATCTTGATTCCACCTCGAAACAAAGTGTTGTAACGCTGTTGATAAGTTGCACCCAATACGTCTGTGCGATTTAACAAATAATCCTTGACTTCTTCGGTGAAGTAAGTGCGCTCGACACTACGACTTTCTACTTTGCCGAGCACCTCTGGAATTTCTGGTTTGACACCGATTGCAGTTCGCTGTTCTTGACTTAGCAATCCAGTAGAGACAAGACGATCCAAAACTTCTATATAACGTGCTCGTGAACTGTCTGGATGCAAAATTGGATCGTATGTTGATGGCGCTTGGATGAGTCCGGCGATGAAAGCACCATTCAACAATGTCAATTCGCTGACATCTTTGCCGAAATATCTTTCTGCAGCAGCCTGCAAACCATATGTATTGTTGCCTAGATAGATCGTGTTGAGATAACGCTCAAGAATCGTTCTTTTCGGAACAAGTTTTTCTAACATCACCGCATATCGCGCTTGCAAAACTTTGTATCGTCCATCGCGCTCAAAGCCGGCAAGAAATTCGTTCTTAACGACTTGCATTGAGATCGTGCTTGCCCCCTGCTTGGCGCCGCCCTGGGTATTAGACAAAATTGCACGGGTAAAGGCTCGAAGATTCACGCCCTTGTGGCGCTCAAACTCATTATCTTCAAGAGCCAAAATTGCCGAAACTACATCTAATGGAATCTTGTCGATACTTAAGATCTGACTATTTTCCAACTGATACGAACTAATTTGTTTGCCACTTGAGTCATAGGCATAACTGCGTTCGGCGAGACCTGAAAAATTATTCAAAGCCGGCGGCACTTGAGAGTGTGCATTTAGAATTCCCCAAATTTGCGGAGCGATGACTGTAACCACAGCACAAATGAACAATGCGCCAGCAAGAATCACAGTCCCGAGGCGCATTGCGAGCAGACCTCGGGCAGTGAAAGCCACGCGGAGAAACTTCTTCACGACATCTCTAATCTACTTGCCACGAAACTTCACAATCATCCAACGTGACGCGTGACGCATTGAGAAGGTACTGTTTTCGTATGACAAATAAGCCACAATCACTGCGCCCGTTTAGATTCGGCATCCAGGCAAGCAAGGCCGATTCACGAAAACAATGGATTGATCTAGCAAAAACAACTGAGGACCACGGCTTTAGTTCGCTCACAATGCCCGATCACTTTACCGATCAACTTGCGCCAGTACCTGCACTGATGACAGCCGCCGACGCAACAACAAAATTACGAATTGGTGCTCTCGTTTGGGATAACGATTACAAACATCCAGTTGTGTTGGCAAAAGAGTTAGCAACAATGGATCTTCTTTCTGATGGACGATTAGAAATCGGCATTGGTGCTGGTTGGATGATCAGCGACTACGAACAAGCCGGAATGGTCTATGACCGCCCCGGAGTTCGCATCGACAGATTTGTCGAAGGTCTTTCTATTATTCGTAGCGCAATGACTGGCGAAAAGTTTTCGTTCTCTGGCACGCACTATAAAGTCACCGACTACATATCGGCTCCTCTGCCGGTGCAGCGCCCTTGCCCACCGATTTTAATTGGCGGCGGCGGCAAACGATTTTTAACTCTCGCCGCAAAGCTCGCCGACATCGTCGGCATTAATCCTTCTCTAAAAGATGGTGTTGTCAATGCCGAGACAATTACTCACATGACTGCCGAAGCGGTTTCTGAAAAAATTGAAATTGTGCGCAATGCTGCGGGTTCTCGAATGTCAGAAGTTGAACTAAACATTCGCACGTTTTTAGTAAATATTCGCGATAACGCCGATGAAGCGATCAACGGCACCGCGAGCATGTTTAAAGTTGAACCGTCGATGATTGCCAATTCACCATTTGCGCTAATGGGACCGCCAGCAAAAATCGCAGAAGATCTGCTCGAACGTCGTGAACGCTGGGGTTTGTCTTACATCATCGTCGGTGGCGAAGATGTAAATAGTTTTGCGCCGGTTATCAAAATACTTTCCGGAAAATAACTAGTTACTGCAACAGGATTAATATCCTGGAACGATTGCGCGCTTAACTGGGCGATCCCATCCAGGTTGCCCGGTCGGCTTTGGGCTCGGCCACAAACCAGGACCCATCTCCATGATTCCGTGGTGAGTGTTGTACTCGCCAAGCAAATTCAAAAACGGCACCGCGTCAAATGCTTCTGGGCCGCGCACTCCTGTGCCCTTCCAGCTTCCGTTTGCCAACAACTCGAGAGCCACAACCGGACACATTGCGGTCTGCCACAACACTGCTTGCGAACCCCAGTCACGCATTGTGGTTTCATTATCGGCAACGTGATACAAATAAACTTCACGCGGCTTACCGTCGTAAGTGCCCTTGACCCATGTGCCTGCACAAGTTCGACCGTGCATCAAGTGACCAAGTTTTGCAGGATTAGGTAGCACTGCGGCCAAAACATCTCGCGGTGAAACTTGAACATCACCAACACGAATTTTTTCATTACTGTCCAGACCCAAATATGCAAATGTCTTCAGCCAGTCGATGAACTCTGCGCCAAGGCTGTATTTGAATGTGACACGATTGCAGTCAATCTCACGAGGGATCATGATTACTTCTTCGTGTTCTACATTTACGCATTCGTATGCACCAATACCTGCCGGAAAGTGAAAAATCTCCGGCTCGCTGAAACAGTCGGTTGTGAACAAACCGCGATGTCGCTCCCAGACAATTGGCGGATTGAGAGTTTCTTCGATTGTTGTCCAAATCGAAAACGTTGGTGCAAAATCTAAACCGTCAATCGAAAGATTCGACCCGTCACGCACGCCGATCTCGTCGATCGTGTCAAACAAATGATCAGACGCATAGCGCGCAAAGACATTGCTTAACCCGGGCTCGACACCCATTCCTACGAGTGCTAGCAATCCTTTTTCTTTCCAGCGCTCGTCAGCAGAAATTTGATCTTTGCCGAGATGCTCACCCACTTCTTCATACGGGTTAGTTGGGTGTGGCTTACTTAAGTTCATTGCCATATCTAGATAACCACAACCCGCTTCGAATGCAGCTTCGAAAATTGATTCGTTTAGTCGCGGGTCACAAGCATTGACGATCACATCTGCTTTAACACGCTGCGCAAGAGCAACGATGTCTGCTTTGCTTCGAGCATCAACTTTGGCTGAAGAAAACCGACCTGGTTCTTCAAGTTTGGCGATGATCTCGTCACCGCGGCCCGAGTTGATGTCAGCCAATATAAACGAGTCGAAGAAACTGCGGGTTTCGGCGATTGAAGCCATACCGCCACCCACCCCGCCAGCACCAATAACAAGGATGTTTGCCACAATAAGCCTGATTGCATTTCTTGTCGCTACTCGGGTGTAACGAACTACTTAAGTCTACCTTGCGTTAATGCAGCTCATTTCTTAAGAAATTGAGCGCACTAATCACTGACAACTGACGCATTTGTTCGCGACCTATTGGCAAATGCATCGTTGTTGACTTAGTTGAGCCATCAGGCATTGCAAGCCCAATACATAGCGTTCCTACTTTGATATTTTGTTGTTCGTTAGGCCCAGCGACACCCGTCAATGCCAGACCAATATCGCAACCTAAAACTTTTCGAACCCCTACTGCCATTTCTTTGGCAGCAGATTCGCTTACGACAAGTTCATTTGTGACACCGAGTACCTCGTGTTTGACTTCGCTTGCATAACTAATAATGGCACCACGAAACACATCACTCGCACCAGACACTGCAGTGAGTCGCCCAGAAACTAAACCACCAGTTACCGACTCGGCGACACCAAGTGTGAGTTTCTTTTGGCGCAACATCTCAAGCACCACCGACTCCATCGTTTCTCCGTCAACACCAAAAACAATTTCACCGACCTGATTTCGAACTTTTGCATCCCAAACATCAATCAAACGAATTGCATCTTCTTGAGTATTGGCTTTTGCTGTTAGTCGTACTTTGATTCCTTCCCAGCCACTTGCCAAAAACGCAAGAGTTGGGTTGCCAACTTTTTCAAGTTCGTTAATCACTCCTACCAGCCGCTCATTGAGTCCGCTCTCGCTGTCGCCCCAGGTTCGCAACACACGACTTTTGATCACAGATGCTTCACCGCTGCGCATTAACAAATCTGGCAAAATCGCTCGCTCAAACATTTCATAAAGTTCAAATGGCACACCAGGCACTGCATACATAACTTTGTCGCCGACCGGGCAGATTAAACCTGGCGCAGTACCCCGTCGCTGTTCAATAATTCTCGCACCACGTGGCACCATTGCTTGACGCAAATTGTTTTCTGGCATTCGGCGATTACGCGCAGTGAACATCTGCTCAATAACCAGGGCGACTTCATCGTTCATCTCTAATTCGACGCCCATAATTTCAGCGATTGCTTCGCGTGTGATGTCATCGTGAGTTGGTCCTAGACCACCGCAAATAATTACTGCATCTGTTTCTGCGAGTGTCGAACGCAACGTCGAAACAATACGCCCTAGATTGTCGCCTACTTTTACTTGAAACAGAGAATCGATGCCGGCGGCGGCAAGTTGCTCGCCAAGCCAGGACGAGTTGGTATCAACAATTTGTCCGAGCAACAGTTCTGTGCCAATTGCGACAACACTGCAACGCATTATTTTGCTGCCCGTCTCAAAATAAAGCCTGGTCGAAATGCGCGAACTGCATATTGAGTACCACTGATAATCGTCAGAGAAACGGCCAACCACAATGTCGTCTTCCACGCATATGTCATATCGAGAGCGCTAAATGGCGCAAGAGCAAAACCGATGGATATTTGCTGACTGAGCGTTTTGATTTTCGCAATTCGACTCGCTGGCACCGATACACCTTTGGCTCCAACAACAACTCGATAAACACTGACGATTACTTCGCGAATCGCGATAATCACGACAGGCCAGATTGAAAACATCCCACGATTTACAAGCGTGAACATTGCCCCGAGTACAAGCACCTTGTCGGCTAGCGGGTCTAAAAAGGCTCCACTGCGCGTGGCTCCATGTCGGCGCGCTAAATATCCATCAAGCACATCACTCACACAAAGTGCAAACCATAACCACGCAGCCAACCATGAGCCGGCGTTGTCGAGTGGAATAACCGTAAACAACAGTGGCGAAACCAAAATTCGCGAAACAGTTACGGCATTCGCCCAAGTTGCAAGTGCATTTGGATCTACTGGCATTGCTTATCTACTTGCTGCATCGCTTGAAGCACCAACGGCGACAAGATCTGGTCCGAACGCATTAGCAATTTCAACTTGTACAAAACTTCCCACTTGTAAAGTCTCGCTGACATGAATTACCCCGTCAATTTCTGGGGCTTCGCGATGACTACGGGCTATTCCGGCTGAATCAACAAGCACATTGAGCGTCTCGCCGATCAAGTCGTCGCGGCGACGAGCAGTAATCGTGTCTTGCATCTCGCGCAGTTCACCAAGACGCTCATCCATCAATGATTTCTCAACTCGATCTGGCAAGTTGACTGCATAAGTTCCATCTTCGGGGCTGAAGGCGAAAAATCCACACCAGTCAAGTTGCGCGTCTTCAACAAATCGCAACAACTGGTCGTGGTCTTCTTCTGTTTCGCCCGGGTATCCGACTATAAAATTGCTGCGCATCGCTGCTTGTGGTTCGCGCTTACGAATATCTTCAATGCGATTCAAAAATCGCGTTCCATCTCCCCAGCGTCGCATTCTTCGCAAATGTGCTTTAGAAACATGTTGTAGAGACAAATCAAAATATGGAACACCGGTTGCACAAATTGCATCAACCAAAGCATCACTTAAGTCGCTTGGATATAAATACAACAATCGCGTGCGCTCAACTTTGCTGGCGACTTGATTAACTAAGTTGACTATCGATCCGGCACCAAGTTCTTCAGGACGGTCTTTTCCGTAACTTGCTAAATCTTGAGCGACGAGAACAATTTCTTTGGCACCAAGTTGATCGACTTCGGCGAGAATTGATTCAACATCACGACTGCGTTGCGGACCCCGAAATGATGGAATCGCACAAAAACCGCAATTACGGTCGCAACCTTCGGCGATCTTTATGTAAGCCCATGGCGAACTTGATTTGGGTCGCGGCAAATTCAACAAGTCAAAAGATGGAACCTTTTCGCTGGCTAACGACAAAGACTTTTTTGTAAGTGTTATCGGCACACCAAAACCTGCAATGTGATCAGCCTCGGGAAGCGACTCGGTAAGTTCAGAGCCATATCTTTCAGCCATGCAACCAGTCACCACGACCCGTGCACCATCTTTACGTTGCTTCGAAAGTGCGAGAACCGTATCTATTGATTCTCGACGGGCGTCTTCAATAAACGCGCAAGTGTTAACAACTACGAGATCAGCCAGACCTACATCATCGGTTCGAATAAGGCCGTCGAGCAACAGCGTGCCAATTATTTTGTCAGAGTCAACGTCATTTTTTGGACAGCCAAGTGACTCAAGATAAAAGCTCTGCGTCACGACACTTGATGCTATCTATCTATTGATTTAACTTGCCTTTTGGATTAGCTCTAACTCTTCAACACTCATCAACACCTCACGTGGCCTCGAGCCTTCACTTGCTGCAACTACTCCACGCTGCTCGAGCATGTCCATAAGTCGCCCAGCACGCGCAAATCCAACTTTGAGTTTGCGTTGCAACATCGAGGTACTGCCCTGTTGGGTGCGCACGACGAGATCCATTGCTTGGCGCATAAGTTCGTCGTCATCTTCGTCGCCGCTACTGCCACCAAATACCGAGCCGTTATTCGCCTGATGTGCTTCGCCTTCGATGCCCGAGACATATGCAACTTCTGGTGCCTGTCGTCGCCAGTGTCCAACTATTTTGCGAACTTCATTTTCGCTAACCCATGCAGATTGCAACCGTTGCGAGACAGATGTGTTTCCGGGCAACATCAACATGTCACCCATACCAATAAGTTTTTCTGCACCAGGCTGATCGAGAATTACTCGGCTATCGGTGAGACTTGAAACTGCGAACGCCATTCGCGCTGGGATGTTTGCTTTAATCACGCCAGTGATTACGTTGACGCTCGGTCTTTGTGTCGCAACTATTAAGTGAATACCAACTGCACGTGCTTTTTGTGCAATACGAGTAATGCAATCTTCAACATCGCGCGCCGCCACCATCATCAAATCATTTAATTCGTCTACAACAATCAAAATATAAGGAATTCGCTGAAACTGTTTATCTTGCGACTGTCCTGATTCAACCGTCATTTCACCGCGGTCGTATGCAGCGTTGTAACCAGCGACATCACGAAAGCCCGCTTCAACCAATATGTCGTAGCGCCGCTCCATTTCTTTGACTGCCCAACCAAGTGCATTCGCGGCTTTTTTTGGATTCGTAACCGGTGCTGTCAACAAATGCGGCAAACGCGCGTATTGCCCCATCTCAACTTGCTTCGGGTCTATGAGAATCATTTTTACTTGATCTGGAGTGGATCGCATCAACACAGAAGTAATGATGCAGTTAATTGCGCTGGACTTACCGGCGCCGGTTGCGCCCGCGATCAACAAGTGAGGCGTAGTTGAAATATTCAAGAACACAGATCGACCTGAAATATCTTTACCAATCGCAACATCGAGTGGATGAGTTGCTGTTCGCGCTTCTTGAGACTCAAGCAAATCTCCAATTGATACAAGTTCTCGCATTTCGTTCGGCACTTCAATGCCGATTGCTGACCGACCAGGTATCGGCGCAAGAATTCGTACGTCTGTTGCCGCCATCGTGTATGCAATATCTCGTGACAACGAAGTAACTTTGGCAACTTTTACACCATCTCCAAGTGAAAGTTCATACCTCGTAACAGTCGGCCCACGCGTGTAGCCAACAAGTTCGGTTTCAACACCATGTGAAGCAAGGGCGGTAACAAGTTGATCTCCGCGTTGCCTAATCGCTTCTTCGTTCGCTTTCTTATTGCTCGTTAGTGAGAGAAACTCCATTTCTGGCAGAGTCCACACGCTTGGTTGCCCAGATGGTCCAAGTGGCATTTGCTGTGGCTCACCTTTGACAGGTGCAAGTTTTGGAGCTGTGCGCTCTCGGCGTTTACGTTCACGTTTTGGACTGGCCAGATTTATTTCTTGGTTATCAACAGTTTCTTCGCCGTCATCTGGCAGATCATTATAAAATTGTGAAGACTGAGAAAAACCTGATTCGTCTTGTGCCGAACGCTCGTCGAACGCACTTGATAAGTTTTCTGAGGTCGAAGAAAGTTGCGAGCCGAAACTTCGTGCGGTTCGGCGAATCGCCAAGATCAATTGGGGTGCAGATTTGCCAGACACCAGCATGATTGAGCCAACCAAAAGCGCAATCAACAAAACTGTCGCACCAATAGTTGACAACATGCTTTGCAACGGCTCACCAACTAATTGACCAAACCATCCACCCGTACGATTCGACTCATCGCTTAAGTAAATATGCAGCAGTCCGAGAACTACTCCGGTTAGTGCAGCCCAACCAATTGATGTGCGAACGCGATTGTTCCAATCTTTTCGGCGAGCAAGGGCAATGCCCAGGCTGATACAAAGAATCGGCATGAAGAATCGGCCAGCGCCAAACAGCCACGACAGAAAACTATTTAAACCGCCCCCAAGTGGGCCCGCCGACTTTAGATAGATCGAAAGACTTAGTAGCGCACCAACGGCAATAAGCGCGAGCCCGCTAAATTCATGCGAACGACCCTCAAACAATCCTCCGAACATTGGCCCATGTGAAGACACAACCCGGTACCGCGTTGGCTCATCATCCCGATCATGTTCACGATATGCACGCACATCTGGCGCCCGACGAGACTTCTGGCGGTCGCGGGGCGCGCTCTTTGGGCGCGCAGATTTAGATTTCGGCCCTTTTGCCATGATTCAACAGTACCAATCGGGTATCGGCCGATTGGGGATAACTGCTAGTGCCGCTTATTTCTTATTGGTCTTTTTTTTCGAGCGACCATGTTGCGCTTTTGGCGGAACAATGAATTCGGCAGGTATTCGTCCACCAAAATCGAGATTCTTCTCATTCAACTCAACGACATCGCCGTCTTCGCACAATAAAATATTGCGTGGCGCAACGCCCATAATTTTCGCCAACTCGGTATTCGCAACCATGTGGCGATATTCGCCGTGAATCGGGATAAACCATTCGGGTTTAGTGATGCTTAAATACATCTTCAGATCTTCCGCTTGTGCGTGGCCAGTCGCGTGCACATCAGCAATACCAGAATGCACGACTGTCGCACCTCTGCGCAATAATGCATCAATTACTTTGTTGACGTTGTGTTCGTTTCCCGGAATCGCATGACTCGAAAAAACGACAGTGTCATTGTCGCCAACTTTCACATAACGACTATCTCCTTTTGCCAACAGCGTCAAAGCAGACATCGCCTCACCTTGAGAACCCGTCGAGATAATACAGATTTCACTGTCGTCATATTTGCCGAGCGCATCAGAACTAACCAGACTTTTTTCGGGAATCGTCAACACTTTCAAATCTCGCGCAAGACGAATATTATTTATCATTGACCGACCAAGTGGCACAACTACACGACCAGAATCGATCGCTGCGTCGGCAATTTGTTGCACGCGGTGGATGTGACTCGCAAAACTTGCAGTGATGATTCTTTTTTCGCGATGCTCGTTAAATAACTGACGCAAAACAACACCAACATCAGACTCTGATGGCGCGTGACCTCGCTCGCCCGCATTTGTCGAATCAAGCATCAACAATCGAATACCTTCGTTAGAAGAAAGTGATCCAAGTCGCGCAAGATCGGTGCGACGATTGTCGACTGGGGTGAGATCAAGTTTGAAGTCTCCAGAGTGAACAATCACGCCTTGTGATGTATGCAATGCAATCGCATGAGCATGAGGCACTGAGTGAGTGACCGGAATAAATTCAACTTCAAATGGCCCAATTTTTGTACGTTCGTTGTCATCAACTTCGATGAACTTTGTTTTATCGGTGAGACGAGCCTCTGAAATGCGATTTCGTGCAAGACCCAATGTGAGTGCCGAGCCATATAGCGGAAACGAAGCATCACGCAATAAATATTGCAACGCGCCAACATGGTCTTCGTGCCCATGGGTTGCAACACAACCAACTATTCGGTCTTTGTTTTCTAATAGCCACGTGAAATCAGGAATAATCACATCAATATCGTCACCGTGTTCGGCTTTTGGAAACATCAAGCCACAATCAATTAGCAAGATTTTTTTGTCTTGCTCTATCGCCATACAGTTACGGCCTATTTCACCGAGCCCACCAAGAAATGAAATCCGAACTGGTTTCTTCATTGAATTTTTATTAGTGACTTGCAGCCAGGCGTGCTGCCTGCAAATTGCTAAACACTTTCTCTGCCCGTTGCGCAAGACCGCTTGGTGCCGGACCCATCGGCAAACGAGCTTCGCCAACAGCCAACCCAAGATAATTCATCATTGCTTTGCTCGGCAACGGATTCGGATTATCGTCGCCTGTTTCAAAAGCAAAACTTTCCAACATTCGCGCATTGACTGCTCTTGCTCCAGTTATGTCGCCAGCATTCCATTTTTTAAACATCTCTTGATGATCTGCGCCTGTCCAATGTGTCGCCACACCAATTACGCCAACTGCACCAATCGCCATAAGTGGCAAAGTCAATCCGTCGTCGCCACTTAGCAATTCGAAACTTTTTGGAACCTGTGTCATCAGCATCGCCGTTTCTGCTGGGTTTCCGCTGGCATCTTTTAATGCGGCGACATTCTTGACATCAGTCGCAAGTTTGATAAGTGTCGCAGTCGAAATTTTTCGGCCAGTTCGCACCGGTATGTCATAGACAACTACAGGCAAAGTTGTCGCACCAGCAACTGCAGTCATGTGCGCCAAGATTCCGGCTTGTGATGGTCGGTTGTAATACGGGCCGACTGCAAGCACGCCGGCAATGCCCAGTTTTGATGCTTGCGTCGTGAGATGAATCGAATGTCTTGTGTCATTCGTGACTGTTCCGGCGATAACCGGAATCGTGACTGCTTCAACCGTGGCAGCGAACAACGAAAGTTTCTCGTCATCGGTGAGCGTTGATGCTTCACCCGTTGTGCCACCCACGACTAGCCCATCGTTGCCGTTGTCTTGCAGCCATTTTGCAAGACGACGAACGCCGTCCAGATCTAATTCGCCGTTCTTATCGAACGGGGTGACCATTGCAGTGAGTACCTGACCGAATCTTGGCATGGCTAGATGTTAGTCAGTCAGCCGATGAAGCCTCTATAGATTTAATGCACCTGTTCGTGCACTAGATCAGTTCGAAGGAACCGAGACCTCTTTGCCGATTTCGAACTTAAGGTACTCGTCGCCGGTGTTCTCCCAATCTTCGAATTGGATTACACCCATTTCTTCGAAGCGATGGCGCAACCATTTGTCGTTGCGGTCAAGTAACCCGAGTTTCTTGCAGTTCGGCACGATCTTGGCGAACAGCATTTGCTGGAATATCTTGCGAGTCGGGTCATTAATCAGCAACGGAATCACTGATTTCGGATCGACACCCATGTACGCCCAAACTTCTTGTTGCAAGAAGCGGTCACGCATACGAATGCTGGCCTCATAAGCAAACTCTTGTCGCTCCATAATTTCTGCATCACTCATACCGTCATAAACCTCTTTGAGACTCAAGACGCCGAACGCAACGTGACGAGCTTCGTCGCTCATTACATAACGAAGAAGTTGTTTGAGCAATGGCTCACCAGTTAGTTGGTGCAAATAACCAAACGCTGCGAGTGCAAGACCCTCAACCATGATTTGCATTCCGAGGTATGTCAAATCCCAACGCGAATCTCGAACGATGTCGTCGAGCAGCAAACCAAGGTGTGCATTAATTGGGTACCCACCCTCAAGTTTTTCGTCAAGATATCGAGCAAACACTTCAACGTGACGCGCTTCGTCTACGACTTGAGTGCTGGCGTATAACTTTGCGTCGTACCACGGCACGGTCTCAACAATTTTGGCGGTGCAAATGAGTGCACCCTGCTCGCCGTGAAGAAACTGCGAGAGTGTCCACTTGCGACTTTGGATACCAAACTCAAGCCATTCTTTGTCGCCCCATGTTGCAAGTTTTGTATCGGCATACCAGTTTGGATCTACACCATTTCCAATTGCGGCCTGATCGGCAGCAACTGTCTTTTCGATGTCAACCACGGTGTCCCACGCCAAATCAGTGGTGCCGTTCCATTGACTGGTCTTGGCCTTCTCATACAACTTGCGCAATGGCGGACGAGCCAGCGAATAATCCCAAGTAAAAACCGTGTCAGCGTTGTTTTTGACAACATGCTCGATCTCGTTTGTCGGTGTGACCGGAATACTGAGGATCGCCTCAATATTATTAATTTGGTCGCGACCGATAATGTCTTGGTTTTGCTTTTCTGTGATTGACATGGCTCTCCTGTTTGTTGATTTTGTTTTAATTACTGAATTCGTGAATATTGATGTGCGTATTTAAGAATTTCTTGACACTTACTTCGCTCGTGAAATCAAATCGCTCAGAAGGTGTAAGGAAGTACGAAATTACAAGGCGTGCCAAAACTTCAACCAGCGCATCAGCCTCACGCTTCGGAATATATTGAGCAGCCAACGGTGCAAGATACGCAGATGCCACACGAACAATTCGCGACAACCCGTCAATTGTGAACTGCATCAAAGTTGTGCCGGGTTCGGTGGCGAGCATCATCGCAAGATGTTCATCATTGCGAAGTTCTGTTGTAGCCACGACAACGCACCGCACAAGAAGATCTTCAAGCGAAGTTGAATTTTCAGCGCGAGATAAAAGCGTCTTAAAAAACTCATCCAAAGAGCGCACATGCAATGCTTCTAGCAAAACTTCTTTACCCCCAGGAAACAACCTGTACAAAGTTGCACGAGACACATTTGCTAACTCGCATACATCACTGACCGTGAATCGCGCCACGCCCCACTTTTCGAGAGCAGTTTTAGTCGCATCTAACACACGTGTTTCAATTTCGCTGACCTGCGAAACTGGCAGAGATAAGTGCTTAGTAGCCATAGTGAGACAATAAGACTCTAGTCGTCTCATTGTCAAGTCTTACGACTTTTTCTTGAAATTTATGACTTTTAAGCCCAAATGAGGCAAACTAGAGACCAACAACTCGTCCGCAGTTTCTTCAGGAAGGAAGACACATTATGTACACAAAAAAACAGACATCACGCTTTACCCGCCTCGCAATATTGCTTGGCAGTGTTGCCGCTCTCGGCTTGGCAAGTTGTGGCAGCGACGAGTCAAGTTCGGCTTGTCCAACTATTAGTTCTGGCAAATTGACGATCGCAACTGGCACTCCAGCGTTTGAGCCGTGGGTTGTTGGCGATGCCCCAGAATCTGGCGAAGGTTTTGAAGCAGCAGTTGCATACGCAGTCGCGACAGAACTTGGCTACAAAAATGAAGATGTCGTTTGGGTGCGCACTGGCTTCGACGAAGCCGTACAACCTGGCGCAAAAAACTTTGACTTCAATTTGCAGCAATATTCGATCACCGAAGAGCGCAAAGCAACTGTAAGTTTCAGCGACCCGTACTATTCGACCAACCAGGCCGTTGTTGGTTTCGCTGACTCACCTGTTGCAAGTGCAACCAAACTTTCAGAACTCAAAGAACTTAAGTTTGGCGCACAATCTGGCACGACGAGCCTTGACTTTATTCTCAATGTGATCATGCCAACTAATGAGCCGTTTATTTATGATGACAATGCCGGCGCAAAAGCCGCACTCGAAGCAAAACAAATTGACGCAATCGTTGTTGACTTGCCAACTGCTTTCTATATCAGCGCAGTCGAGATCGAAGGCTCAAAAGTTATTGGACAGTTTCCATTGAGCGATGCAGTTGCCGCAGACAACTTTGGGTTGTTGTTTGACAAAGACAACAAACTCGTTGACTGTGTTAATAAAGCGCTTGCCGCGATCAAAGATTCAGGCGCTTTGGCTGAAATCGAAAAGACTTGGCTCGCAGACAAGACGAATGCACCAGTCATCAGCCTCGACTAGTTAAATAAATATCATCTAGATCAGGCAAAGACAAAATCGAAACAAGAAGCGAACGACAGCAATTCGAACAACGACAGCGCCGGCGCAGCAGCATCATTGCTGCGCTGAGCACTGTCGCGATAATTGGTGCACTCGTTTTTCTGATTCCGAAGTTGCCTCGTTGGGATCGAGTTCGCGAATCATTTTTTAACGGCGAACGCTTAGTTGACTCATTTCCGAGATTGCTCGATGCATTTGTCTTAGACATAAAAATATTTGCGTGGTCGACCCCAGCGATCATCGCCCTCGCCTTAGTTCTCGCAATCACCCGAAGTTCGCGCAACCCTGCTTTGTTTCCGATACGCATTTTCGTAATTGGTTACATCGATATCATGCGCGGGGTTCCAGTGATTTTGTGGATCTACCTGATTGGTTTTGGTGTGCCTGGCGTAGGTCTTGAACGACCATTCAATTCGCCACTGTTGTGGGGGTCGGTTGCGCTGGTTCTTACTTATGGTGCTTACATCGCCGAGGTTTTTCGTGCCGGCATTGACAGCGTGCATGAATCACAACGCGCAGCGTCAAGATCTCTGGGTTTATCAAACTCGCAGACCATGCGGTTTGTAATTTTGCCTCAGGCGATTCGTCGTGTTGTGCCGCCGCTGATGAACGACTTAGTCAGCCTGCAAAAAGATGTTGCTCTCGTCAGTTTGATTGGACCAATTGAGCTTTTGCGTCAGGCTGGCATTGACAAGGCAAAGTTTGCGAACTTCACACCGTATGTCGCTGCAGCAATTATTTTTCTAATGATCACGATTCCACTCACACGCACAACTGATTATTTACTCGCCCGTGAGCGCAAACGCACTTCTGCCACGAGGGTCAGATGAAACTTGAACTGCGCAATGTGCGAAAGAGCTTTGAAGAGCGTGTGGTGCTTGCGGGCATAAACCTCGAAGTAAAGGCTGGAGAAGTTGTTTCATTTATCGGATCAAGTGGTTCAGGTAAAACAACATTGTTGCGTTGTGTCAACTTGCTCGAACCAATTGACGACGGCGCGATTTTTCTCGACGGCGATGAGATTTCAAGCGTTGGTCGTGACCCAAACCCCGTTCGCCGAAGAATCGGCATTGTGTTTCAAAGTTTCAATTTATTTCCACACATGAGCGTGCGGCGCAACATCACACTTGCTCTGACACAAGTTGTTGAAAAATCGGCGGATGAAGCCAATGAAATCGCCAGTTCATTACTTAAACGTTTCGGCTTGGGCGAAAAAATTGATGCTTACCCTGACCAACTCTCGGGTGGCCAGCAACAACGCGTCGCAATTGTTCGAGCACTAGCGATGAGCCCCGAAGTTCTCTTGCTTGACGAAATCACATCTGCGCTTGACCCAGAACTGGTGGGCGAAGTACTAGACGTTGTGCGTGAACTAAAAGGCAGTGGCATCACGATGTTGATCGCAACACACGAGATGAACTTTGCCCGCGAAATAAGCGATCGTGTTTGCTTTCTTGCTTCAGGTCTCGTTGCCGAACAAGGCTCGCCTACTCAGATATTTTCTAACCCGACAGACGAACGGACAAAACAGTTTTTGCGCCGAGTTCAGGCAGTTGGCAAAACATAATCTGCGTATTTTTCGCAATCTGATTTTATGAACATTTGAATTATCATCTAGGGTGTTCTCATCGTCTTTCAATCATCCGCCAGCACGGCTAATGGGTCATCAGATGAAACTGCAAACTCTGTCGGCGCTGCACCTGAATGGACCGATACCAGCTTCTTCGCCCCTTCGGCGACCAGCAAACTGCCGACCGAACCATTTCGGGGCAGGATAAGTTTTGAAACTACAAAATTAGAAATCGATGTCACGCCAGCAGATAAGTTCGTTCAGAATCCGTGGGCATGGTGGGGCTTGTTTGATTTCCTTAAAGAGCAAGATCCTGCGGGTGCAGCGAAAATTTTTGATCTTGATGCTCAGTTGTTTCCCGGACTTGACATTGAATTCTTCACATCATCTGACAACAGACTTGTCCCTGTTCAGCGCGACATCATTCGCAAACCAATCGTGGATCGAACAAATAGTTTTTGGGAGATCATCGCTGGCCCTGGTCGTGTTTGGGCAGCATCACAAGTTGATGGCGAATACGCCAGTTGGAATAAAGCGGCGTTTCCCTTCTCGCTTGTTCAATCACAAGAAGGTCAGGCATGGATCGGTCTTGCTTCGTTCTATTACCAAGATGGCAAGGTTTCAGATACGAGAGTACAACTAAGTTCAGATTCGGGTAGCGGATTTATCTTTTGGGATCCAGACTTTGATGTCAATGCTTGGGGAGAAATTCCGACGGTGCAGACGAGCACAACAATTGAAAACGAATCCTCATTACAGAATGCTTATGTCGTTGAGCGTGCAAATCGTTTGCCGACAAAACCTCTTGCAGATCTCGGCTCACAAGCAGTTGTCGACGCAGTCGCCGCACTTGACCCCATTTCGACACTCAGCGCCGCAATTACGTATAACGGCACGCTGTACATGGATCCGGTAAAAACACCTTTTGGTGTTTATCCATATCCGCAAGACATGCGCGTTGGAGTTTGGTCGGTAACGAAGTCACTTGTGCCTGGTCTTGCTGCTTTGCGCCTCGCAGAAAAATACGGCACAGACTTTCTTGACACAAAAATAGTCGACTATTTTAAGGCTGGTGAAGAATTTCATTACATTGATGCAGCATCCGAAGCCAGATGGAAGCAAGTAACGCTTCGCAATGCCCTGCAAATGTCAACAGGCATGGGCACAACCGATTACGACGCAAACTGGGCAAAAGAAAATCTCAACACATATAAGTGGAGCTACTCATACAAGATTGAAGACATGATTCGCTACTACTTCAACGTAACCCCTAATCCAGAGGTGACTGGTCCAGGTCAGAAATTTGCATACATTGACCAAGACATGTGGCTCGCTTCGATGGTCATGGACCGATTTATCAAACAAAAACAAGGTCCCGATGCCAGCCTGATCAAGTTTCTTCGCAACGAGGTTTACAAGCCAATTGGAGTTGATCACTTTGCGCTCGGCACGAACTACACAGATTCGGGCGAACTCGGTTATACCTACGGCGGATGGGGCGCATTGCCAACAATTGATATTTTGGCAAAGGCTGGTCGACTTGTTGCTAGTGGTGGTCTAACACCAAATGGTCGGCAGATTTTGAGCAAAGAACTGTTGAGTACTTACCCGTCTAGTGGCGATTACCAACTTGCGTTTTGGAAACAAAACTTAACGATTGATGGAATAGAAATTCACGTACCGTATATGAGTGGCGCTGGTGGCAACAAGATTTATGCGTTACCAAACGGAATGTCAGTCGTTGTTCTGGGTCGTGACAACTACAACGGCGGTCCAACCGACGAACAAACTGCTGAGCTTGTTACTGCTGCGCTTAAAGTAACAAAACCTTAAACAGCGTCAGTTAATTAGCAGTTTCAGGCAGTTGGCAAAACATAATCTGCGTATTTTTCGCGCAGAGTCTTTTTAGAGAACTTACCAACACTCGTCTTTGGCACTTCATCAATGAATACAACATCATCTGGTACTTGCCATTTCGCCAATCTTGGCCGAATGTAGTCAAGCACTTCTTGCTTGGTCAAAGTTTCGCCAGGGTTGAGAACAACACACGCCAGTGGCCGTTCTGACCACTTGGGGTGCGGCACTCCGACAACTGCTGCTTCTTTGATTTTTGGATGCGACATCAGTTCGTTTTCGATTTCGACTGATGAGATCCATTCGCCACCTGTTTTAATCAAATCTTTCGTGCGGTCAACTAGCCGAATACGACCTGACGAATCCATTGTTGCAACATCGCCAGTTCGAAGCCAGCCATCGGCAGTGAAACTTTCGGCGGCGCGCGAGTCGTTGTAATACGTAGATGCAATCCATGAACCAGCGCATTGCAACTCGCCACTAGTTTCGCCGTCCCATGCCACAGGCGTTACGGTGCCGGGAAGAACTACTCGACAATCAACACCAAAATTAATCGTGCCAACAGTTGTGCGAAGTTCGGCTTGCTCTTCGATTGACTTTTTCTGATCTGCCAGCGACAGATTGCAAGTTGCCGCAATCGGGCTCGTCTCGGTCATACCCCACGCTTGCAAAATCGGCAAGCCCACAGTCTCGCGATAAGCCTCACTCAATGCTTTTGGCACTGCGCTTCCGCCAACCGGAATCACACGCAGCGAAGATGTATCGCGACCCTTAAGTTCGGGCAGCACGCTCATCCAAATAGTTGGCACACCTGCAGCCACGGTGACTTTTTCTTCGACGATTAAATTTGCAAGTGCTTTGCCGGATAAATCTGGGCCGGGCAAGACAAGATTTGCACCGCAAGCCACCGCAGCATGTGCGAGACCCCATGCATTGGCATGAAACATCGGTACGACTGGCAAAATGATGTCGCTCTCGCGCGCACCAAGCGAGTCGACCATCATCGCTCCCATGGTGTGCATAAATGTCGAGCGGTGACTGTAGACAACACCTTTCGGGTTGCCTGTTGTTCCGCTTGTGTAACACATACTTGCTGCGCGATTTTCGTCAGTTACTTTAAACTCGGCACCTGAGACGCCTCTGATCAATTCTTCGTAGTCATACATCTGCATGCCGTCAACAGAATCTGGCACATCGCCCTTGCCATCGTTCATTACAACGAGATGCTTGACAGTTTTGAAAGTTGGCAACAGTGGCGCGAGCAGTGCAAATAGCGAGCGGTCGACAAAAATAATTTCGTCTTCGGCATGATTAGCAATGTATGTAAGTTGCTCAGGAAACAAACGAATATTTAGTGTGTGCACGACGCGGCCAGTGCATGGCGCAGCGAAATAAAGTTCGAGATGCCGCGCTGTGTTCCAGGCAAAAGTTGCCACTCGCCCATCGGCAGAAATTTTTAGTTTGTCAAGTGCGCCACCAAGTTGCCGCGTGCGGGCTGCCCACTCACCATAAGTGATGCGATCTTTACCAACTGCAGTTGCCGTGGTGATTGTTTTTTCAGCGTGATACTTTTCGGCCCGTTCGAAAATGTGCACCATCGTCAATGGTGTGTCCTGCATTAAACCCTTCATTGATCCCCCGAAAGTCTTTAGGTTGAATAATTAAAGTTAGCAAGTCGGCTAGTGTTCTACGAATGCGAAAAGCCGTGCTAGCGCTCACAACCTTGTTGTTTGTGATCGGCACAATTGGCACCAACATTGGTCCGGCGCTAATTGACGAACATCCGAGATTGATCTTGATGCTTAGCGCGCGCAACCGCAACCTTTTCGGCGCAGTGCCATATATCGACTTGATGAGTTATTTACTAATTGGATTCACGCGGGTGTTGATCGCTGGCGTTGCGCTGTTTTTGGTTGGTCGCTGGTATGGCACAAAGACGCTCGGCTGGGTGGAAGGCAACATGGGCGAACTGCCAGCCATATATAAGTGGACAGAACGTCTAGTTGACAAAGCCGGGTCGGTAATGGTCGTGCTCATGCCCGGCAGCAATATCGTCTGCTTATTGGTTGGGCACCGCCGCATGGCGCCGCGCCGGTTTATACCTCTATTAATGCTGGGCATCACCATCAAACTTGCGGTGCTGTGGCGTGGCGGAAAATTGTTCGAAAATCAGATCAAAGACTTTTTAAGTTATATCGAGCGCTATCAATGGTGGGTCGTCGGCGCTTTATTTATAGCATCAGCATTGCAGTCTGCCCGCAAGGGTCGGCGAAAATCTAACTAGAAAACGACATCAAGGAGATATCCATGGCTACAAAGAAAAAAGCAAAAAAGAAGCAAGCAAAAAAGAAAGTGAAAACGAAAGCGAAAAAAGCTGGCACAACAGTAACTTTGGGTGGAAATCCAGTTTCGGTGAGCGGCAAACTGCCAGCCAAAGGCAAGCTGTTGCCAAAGTTTTCGCTCACAACTAGTGCATTGCAAGACATCACTAACAAAGACCTGGCTGGCAAGCGCGTGATTTTTAATATCTTCCCAAGCATCGACACACCAACATGTGCAACATCAACGCGCAAGTTCAACGAGATCGCTGCGAGTTTGCAAAATACCGAGATTTATTGCGTGTCGGCAGACTTGCCATTTGCCCAAGGTCGATTCTGTGGCACTGAGGGTCTGACCAATGTCAAGACTGCTTCGTCATTCAGGTCGAACTTTGGTGCAGCGTTTGGCGTCAACTTAACAACCAGTGTGCTCAAAGGCGTCTTGGCGCGCGCTGTTGTCGTCGCCGACGAAAAGGGCAAGGTGCTGCACACAGAACTCGTCAGCGAAATTGCTAGTGAGCCAAACTACGACGCAGCGATCAACTCATTGCGTTAAATAATTGCCGTCGGCAAAAATTAATACTTAAATTCCTAAGAATTTGTCGAGCCCGAGGGTGAAGCCCTTGTGCTCGGCAATTTTATTGCACGCCAACACGACACCAGGCATGAAACTTGCGCGATCTATCGTGTCGTGACGAATCGTCAGTGTTTGACCTTGCGTGCCTAATACAACCTCTTGGTTGGCAACAACGCCGCGCATGCGCACTGCATGAATTGGAATATCTGCCGGACCACGTGCGCCACGTGCCCCAGCAATTGCTTCGTGCGTAGTTGGGTCGCTCGCCCACTGATTGCTGGCAGCAGCCATGCGATTAGCAGTTGCTATTGCAGTACCGGACGGCGAATCAATTTTATTCTCGTGATGAATTTCGATAATTTCTGCCGTGTCAAAAAACGGCGCGGCAATCTCGGCGAAGCGCATCATCAAGACTGCGCCAATTGCAAAATTTGGCGCAACTATGCAGTTACTGGATGTAAATATCTTTCTAAACTCTGCAATATCTGCATCGGTAAAACCAGTCGTGCCCACAACGGCGTGAACATTGTGCATTGCTAACCAAGGCAAATTAATTCGTGAAGCAGCAGCGACCGTAAAGTCAACTGCAACTTCTGTTTTTGCATCGGCTAGCGCACGCAAATCTTTGGCGATTGTTAAGCCTTCAATCATTGAACCAGAAGCAGCAGAATCAACTGCCGCAACCAGTTCTAGATTTTTGTCGGCTGCAATGGCGGCGCAGACCGTTTGGCCCATCCGCCCCGCAGCACCAATGACACCGACGCGAATTGTCATCTCAGTTGAGATCCTATTGATCGTTTCGCAAATCGCGATCGAACTCTTCTTCGAAACTCACGCTGACTGCATCTGACGGCGCATTGCGATCATTTGAACGTGGTCGATCATTACGGTCGTTACGCGGGCGATCATTTCTGTCGTTTCGCGGACGATCATTGCGGTCGTTGCGGCCGCCGCGATCATTCGAACGTGGACGATCATTGCGTTCTGGAC
>JAEMRY010000012.1:0-10802 GCA_016463105.1 Ilumatobacteraceae bacterium
ATTATTGAGAAACATCAACACAATTGAAGAAATGAATAACTAATTTCAACTATCCCATTTCAACTATCCTTGCGTCATGTCGATTAGCGAAGTCTCAGTAAATCAACTTGCCGATTTTATATCTAAGGGTTCGCGTGTGATAGATGTTCGTGAATTAAACGAATATCAAGCCGGACATATACCTGGAGCAATACACGTGCCTCTGGCGACAGTTCCTGAAAATACTGCTGTATTCAAATCAGAGCAGAATGTTTTTATTGTTTGTCGAAGTGGCGGGCGAAGCATGCAAGCATGCGAATTTCTGCACGAAAACGAAGTCACAAATGTTGTCAATGTCGAAGGTGGCACAATGGGCTGGATAGCCATAGGGCACGATGTCATTACTGGAGACGAACCAAGTTGAGTTATCAGTGGGTTGAAGATGATATTGCTCTCGATAATGTAATCGACGAAATTTTGCAGGCCCCTAGGTATGCGATAGATACCGAGTTTCACCGTGAAAAAACTTATTATCCAAAACTCGCACTGGTGCAATTGAAATGGGGCGTCAAAACTGCATTAGTCGATCCACTTGCAGTTGATCCACGCGGTTTATCCAGATTGTTTGAAAGCGATGTGCTGGCGATATTTCATGCCGCTCAACAAGATTTAGAAGTTTTGCGTCATGCATCACTGGTTGCTCCTAAAAATATCTTTGACTGTCAAATTGCCGCGGGCTTTCTTGGCTACTCGACACCGTCGTTAGCCACATTGGTTCAAACGTTCAAAAAGATTTCGCTATCAAAAGGCGACAGACTTACTGATTGGCTGCGTCGACCGTTAACCGAAGCACAATGTGTTTACGCAGCAGATGACGTCGCTCATTTGTTCGACCTACATGATCAACTCTCAGCGCAACTAAACGAACTCGGTCGCACAATATGGGTGGAAGATGCTTGTCAAGATCTTGTTAATCGACCAAGCGGCCCTGGTGATTCGAGTTTGGCGTGGTTAAAACTAAAAGAGGCACGGTCACTTAAAGGTGCTTCTAGGGGCGTCGCGCAGGCCGTCGGACAGTGGCGTGAAGAGCGTGCGATGCGCAGCGATCATCCTCCGCGCAGAGTGATGTCAGACATGGCTCTTTTAGGAATTGCTCAACGCGTACCCAAGAATGTCGAAGAACTCGCTACGACTCGCGGTGTTGATGATCGACATTTATCAACAGAGTTCTGTCGCGAAATTATGACTGCGATTCGCGACGGCTCTAAGCGAGTAGTCGAATTGCCTGGTCACGAATCTGATGATGTTGAAAAATGGGCGCGACCAGCGCTGACATTAATGACCGCATGGATCGGCGAACTCGCTAGACAACATCGAATCGACGCAACATTGCTGGCTACCCGCAGCGATATCAGTGCATTTTTGCGAAAATCATCTGATGCACGATTGGCAGTTGGTTGGCGAGCAATTGTGGTTGGCGAGGACCTGAACAAAATACTGGCTGGAACAGTGGGTCTAAGTGTTGATCGTGACGGACATCTCAAACTGATTGAGGCTGATAAATCTTAATTCCACCGTTTATCCACGATTAGTTGCTAGTCTTACGCGCAATGTCTAACCACTAGGCGGTGACCAAAACCGGTAATCGCCCCAGAGAAATTTGGAGCCCTATCGTGAAAAAGGGTCGTCATCGTCGATTTGAGGAAGCACGCCGCCTGAAACAAACAGGTCCGACTGCCGCAGATCTTGGAGTTTCGCGTGAAAGCAAGTCGAAGTCGCAAGAAGACGAATATGCAGCCATAGCCGAGCGTTATGGCGTGAGATTCGATGAAGATGGCGAAGAACTCGCCGATGAAGTAACAGACGAAGATAATTCTTAATTCATTAACTAACCAACTGAAACTGAGTAACCCCCATTAATAACATTCGAAATATCGCATTAGTAGCGCACGTTGACCATGGCAAAACAACATTGCTTGACGCTTTGCTTAAAACAGGCGGAACCTTCGCCGCTCACCAAGCAGTCGTTGATCGAGTCATGGACTCAAATGATCAAGAACGTGAGCGTGGCATCACAATTTTGGCCAAGGCGGCCGAGATTGAATGGCGTGGCACGAAAATTAATCTTGTAGATACTCCAGGTCACGCCGACTTTGGTGGCGAAGTAGAGCGAGCACTCGCACTTGTTGACGGAATTCTGCTTTTGGTCGATGCGGCTGAAGGTCCACTTCCACAAACTCGCTATGTTTTGTCGAAGGCTCTTGCTCGTGATCTTCCAGTCGTAGTGGTGCTGAACAAAGTTGATCGCTCAGATGCTCGTCCAGATGAAGTGCTTCATGAAGTTGAGCAACTTTTCTTAGACCTTGCACATCATGACCATCACTTAAGTTTTCCGGTTATTTCTGCAGTTGCTAGAGATGGGCGCTCAATGAAGGGCATCGGCATGCCAGCCGAAAATGCAGACCTTGTGCCGTTGCTGGATGCAATTCTCGACACGATTCCTGCTCCGACAGATGATCCTGCTGCACCACTTCAAGCCTTGGTTGCCAACTTAGATGCTTCTGATTATTTAGGCCGTTTGGCTATTGGTCGTGTTCATGCTGGTGTGTTGCGCAAAGGCGACACAGTAACTGTTTGGCAACATCCGAATGCAACTAATCCTGCGCCATCAATCAAGCGCCGCATTTCAACTCTTTATGCTTTTCGCGGTATCAGCCGCGAAGAAGTGAGCGAAGTTTCTGCAGGTGACCTATTCATTTTGGCCGGTATTGACGAAGTAGAAGTAGGCGACACAATCGCAGCGCTAGAAAACGCTGCACCATTGCCTCGACTTGAAGTTGACGAGCCAGTATTGCGAATGAGTTTTGGTGTGAACACGTCGCCATACGCGGGTCGCGAAGGAACTTTCTTGACCAGCCGTCACCTTAGTGAGCGTTTGTTCAAAGAAGTGCTCGGAAACGTTTCGATTCGTGTCAATACCACTGATACACCAGACGTAATCGAAGTTGCTGGTCGTGGAGAACTGCAACTTGCTGTTCTAATCGAAAATATGCGTCGCGAAGGATACGAACTTCAAGTGAGTCGTCCTGAAGTAATTACAAAAGAAATCGACGGCAAAAAGCAAGAGCCCCTTGAAGCCGGAACGATCGACGTGCCAGACGAATATGTTGGTGCAGTAACTCAAGCACTCGCGCCTCGCAAAGGTCGCGTGACAAATCTTGAGCCAGGCGACAGTGGACGAACAATCGTAAGTTTTCAGGCACCTTCGCGCGGTCTTATTGGTTTTAGATCGCTGTTACTGACCGTGACTCGTGGAACTGCTTTGTTGCACCAGAGTTTGGCAGGGTATATGCCATGGGCAGGAGAGCTGCCTCATCGTTTAGGTGGAGCAATGGTTGCTGACCGTAAAGGCTCAACAACAGCCTATGCACTTGATAATTTGCAACTTCGTGGCACGCTGTTTGTCGCACCAGGAGTTGAAGTTTATGAAGGAATGGTTGTCGGTGAGAACTCTCGTGATGACGAAATGGTCGTGAATGCAGTTCGTGCCAAAGAAATGACGAACATTCGTACTCACAGTCACGATGATGGACCAAAGCTTGCAACACCTGTAACTCACACGCTCGAGACTGGTATTCAATGGATTGCTGATGACGAACTTGTTGAAGTTACTCCGACAAATATCAGAATTCGCAAGCGCTATTTGTCGATCGAAGACCGTCGCAAGTCAAACAAGGGCAGCAAAAACTAATTTAAAAGTTATTTAGTTTTTACTTTGCTACGCACTTGTGGGTGCGGCAAGAAAGTCGTTCGAGGCTTTTGTAATTGCTTGACGATCATGTCGTAGATCTCATCGCCACAAAGTTCAATCAATTCGTCTTTGAGATACTTATATACAGGTCGTGAGCCGACAAATGCCGATGAGTCATCGGTGCACCACCAATGAAAATCGTGTCCGCCGCCGCCCCAATCGCGACGTTTCCATTCGCGCACGATTGAAAGAATGTGATCCTCATCTTCATCATGCTGTTCTAAACGCAGTGGAACCTGCCAACAAACATCTGGCTTCCAATCCATTGGTCGTTCACCTTCGGCAGTGGCGGCAACGTGAAATGCGCAGCCCATCCCGCCCTCAAAATCAGGACGATTATGAAAAATGCAGGCGCCTTTATAAGAACTTGTGATGTCTGATCCATCTTTTTCTTTTGCTAGCCACTTGCCATCTCGACCACGATCAAAATTTTGCCAGTGTTCCGGCTTTAATCGCTTCACACTTTTTTTGACAGATGCAAGGTCTTCTTTGTCAATAAAGTGCGCACCGTAACTGCAACAACCTTGATGCAATTCTGGTGCCGGATCATCAAGCACACCTTGACAGCCGTTGCCGTAGATGCAAGTCCAGTTTGACCTCAAGAATGTTGCGTCAATCATCCAGGTCTGTTCAAGATCTGGGTCGGCGAAACTAATCCATTCGTGAAGTTCTTCGGGTTGCGACATGGTGATGAGGCTAATGGCATACTTATTGCATGACGCAAAATTCAGAACAAAATAACGAAGAGATTATTCAGCAACTACGAAATATTTCAGAGACACTTGCCGACCGAGCACTTAGCGCATTAAAAGAAGCACATGCAGCAGGTGAAGCGAAGCGCCCAGAGATCGAACGCACCTTGACTCAGGCTCGACGCGCAATCGAGAAGGCGATTGGGCTATTGATTCGCTAGAACTGCTTATTAGCAACTAAGAATTGTTCAAAACATCGATCAACTTACGCAAACCGCCAAAATCTCTTCTTGCAAATTGAAAAGCAATTCGAAATTTATCAAGGTTGTCTTTATCGGCTAATTCGCTTGACGTTGCTTGAATGGTCTCGATGACGCCAGATTCACAGAGATACGCGAATTCTGCGTTGATCTTGTTCAAAGTGGCGTCTGAAACTTCGCGATTAAGTCTGAGCACTATCTTTTTTCCAACAATGCGCATTGAGTGATAATTGTTGTAGAAAGTCACGATTTCACTTACGGCATCTTCAACACTGTTGGCCACGTGATACAAAGCCAGATCAGATTCAGAGACTAAACGGCGGGGGATCAAAGACGTTTTGACGAAGTTGTTAACACTCTCCCAAAATGGATCGTCTGGTAAATCAAGCATCACGATCGGAACTGGATTGCCCTTGCCAGTCTGCGACAGTGTCAATAACTCAAACATCTCGTCGAGAGTTCCAAAACCGCCCGGCATGCAAATAAATGCGTTTGATTCTTTAACGAGCATCAACTTTCTAGTGAAAAAGTAACGCATCGAGACATATTTTTCGTCTCCAGCAATAATCGGATTTGCTGATGTCTCAAACGGCAACCTGATACTGACGCCAATTGACATGTCACGACCTGCACCCGACATTCCTGCTTCCATGATTCCGGGGCCAGCACCAGTCACAACCATCCAGCCGTTGTCGGCAAGTGCCTTGGCAACTTCTTGTGTCAATTTATAAAGTGGGTCGTCTTTCGTGGTTCGTGCTGATCCAAATATCGTTACTTTTTTTCTCTGCGTATACGGCGCAAACATTACGAATGCGTCTCGCATTTCATCTAACGCCGCACTGGCAATCTTCAAATTTAATGTGTTGCGAACATCGCCGCCGAGTTGTAATGAAGTCGTGATCATCTCAGCAACGAGTCGACGATCTGTCGTGATATTGGCTTTCAAAATTAATTCGTCAATCAATTGTTTCAATTCTTGACTGTCGATATTCGTGGTCTTCGTGACCTTCGCGATCTTCATTGCGAAAGCTCTAGCGCCTTTGCTGTCAGCACTGAAATCAGTTCGTCAAAACTCTTTTGAAAAGATGCAACACCTTCTCGTTCGAGTCGCAACGCGACGTCGGCAACATTTACGCCACAATCTGCCAACTGCCGCCACTGTGAATGGGCTTGGTCTAAGTTTTGTGTGATAGTCAGACCGAGATTGCCATGATCACTAAACGCAGCGACCGTGTTATCAGGAAGCGTATTGACGGTATGCGGCCCGATTAATTCGTCAACATAAAGTGTGTCGGAATATTTTGGATTTTTAGTTGAGGTAGATGCCCAAAGTGGTCGCTGCACTTGTGCACCTAACTGCGCAAGTTTCGACCATCGAGGTCCAGAGAATGTCTGCGTAAACATTTGATAGGCGAGTTTCGCTTGGGCAATGGCGGCAGTGCCACACAGCGAAAGAGCAGCATCGCTTCCGTTGGCTTCTAGCAATCGGTCAATGTCGGTGTCTACCCGAGAGATAAAAAAGCTCGCAACACTTGCTACATCAGCAACTTTCTTTGCCTGAGTAATAGCCAAGATCTCTAAACCCTCGATATATGCATTCATCACTTCTTGGTATCGCTCAAGACTAAAAATTAGAGTCACATTTACATTTCGACCTTCACTGATCATCGAACGAATTGAACTGATTCCATCTTGAGTCGCCGGAATCTTGATCATTACATTTGGACGACTGATTCGCTCGTGCAACTGTCTGGCAGCGGTCAGGGTTTGTTCGCTTTGGTGAGCAAGCCCAGGGTCAACCTCGACACTGACGAACCCATCAAGCCCTCCAGAGCTCTCATATAGAGGAGTGAAAACATCTAAAGCGTTACGAATATCTTGCAACACAAGTTCCCAATAACTGTCTAGAGCAGATGCCTGAGACTTAACCAAAGAGCCGAACTGCTCTGCGTAGTCATCTGATCCTTGAATCGCTTTTTGAAAAATTGTCGGATTAGAAGTCAGGCCGCGAATTCCACTTTCGCGCACGCGCTTTAGTTCTCCACTAGTGATGTATCCACGCTTTAGATTGTCAAGCCACGGGCTTTGACCGAATTCATCGAACAGACGTTTAAGTCGGTCGCTCATCAGCTATTGAAACTCTTAATTAAATCTGTTGCAGCCGATATCACCGAATTTAAATTGATACCTAATTTTTCGAGAACGATTGATCCTGGGGCACTGGCACCAAAACGGTCTATACCAAGAGTTGAATCGGCGTAACGATCCCAACCCATTGTTACTCCGGCCTCAATGGATAGCACTGGAGTGCGAGGCGTGAATATCTTTTCTTTGTCGACTCGAGTTAGGCGTTCAAAGCGATCCCAACTTGGCATCGAGACAACTCTGCATTTCTCGCCAGTCTTAGTTAGTTCGTTAGCCGCGTCTACGCATAAACCAACTTCACTGCCGGTTCCGACCAAAATTATTGTGGGCGTACCTTGACAATCACGCACGACTCCTGCGCCATTTCGAACTGCAGATCCATCAGTGACGCTTTGTACATTTTGACGAGAAAGAATAAGCGCGGTCGGCCCATCATGATCAACAGCAGCACACCACGCGGCAACTGTCTCATTTGGATCTGCTGGACGAATAACTTGCAGACCAGGGATGGCCCGAAGTGAGGCAAGTTGTTCGACTGGCTGATGGGTTGGTCCATCTTCTCCGACGCCAACTGAATCGTGAGAAAAAATGAAGACGCATTTGGCATGCGAAATTGCTGCAAGGCGAATGGCTGGGCGCATGTAGTCGGCGAATACGAAAAAAGTACCGGCTACCGGCAAAACTCCACCGTGCAGAGCCATACCGACAATTGCCGCACCCATTGCATGTTCGCGGATTCCGAAATATACCTGACGACCGTCGGGTGCCTTTGCGCTTTGAGCAGTTTGTTTTGAAAGTTTGGTGCCGGTATTTCCGGTGAGATCGGCAGAACCAGAAATTAAGCCCGGTAATGCCGGGAGCGAAGCATCTAAAACCTTTTGAATAATCTGGCGGGTGGCAAAATTTGAAGACTCGTCATAACTTGGCAATAGCGAACTAAACGACGACGAGTTAGGTGTCTTCCATGCGGCGTCCCACAGATAACTTTCACTCATCGAGGCGATGTCGGCGTCGTAACTTGCTGACAGTTCACCACCACGTGTCGCAGCATTTTCGCGTATCGCCGCAACAAGTTCTTTTGGAGCCCAGAATGATTCATCGGGGATTCCCATTATTTTTTTCGTGGCCGAGACGTGGCCTGCATTAAACGGGTTTCCGTGTGCTTCGTGACTATCGGTGAAATCTGGAGACGGGTTGCCGATATGTGATTTCAAAATACAGAGAGTTGGTGCACCAACATTTGATCGTGCCGTGATCAACGCGTCTTCAAGAGAATCTAAATCATCAGCGATCTCACCGAGTTGCATTACATTCCAGCCATAACTTGAAAAGCGTTTTGCCACATCATCCGAACACGAAAGCGAGGTCGAACCATCAATCGTGATTCCGTTGTCATCAAAAATACAAATTAAGTGATCTAATTTCAAGTGTCCAGCGAGCGAAGCAGCCTCGTGACTAATTCCTTCCATGAAGCACCCGTCGCCAGCAATCACAAATGTGTGATGATCGCATGCAACCGAACCGAATCGTGCACGGAGATTTCGCTCGGCAATTGCCATGCCGACTGCATTTGCAAACCCCTGACCCAAAGGACCAGTAGTAACCTCAACGCCAGCAGTGTGGCCAACTTCGGGATGACCTGGTGTTGCTGAGCCAAACTGTCTAAATTGTTTCAGGTCATCAAGTTCAAGTCCGTATCCGTTTAGATATAGCAACGCATACTGCAAAATCGAAGCATGCCCGTTGCTCAGAATAAAACGGTCGCGGTTGCGCCATTGAGGATTTTTTGGATTATGCCGCAGAATTCTGCTGTAAAGAACATGTCCAAGTGGCGCTAGAGCCATTGCCGTGCCTTGATGACCACTTTTCGCAGCGAGGGGAGCATCCATCGCTAGACCACGAATCACCGATACGGCATCGGCATCTTGTTGATCTGTTAGACGAAAACTCACTGCGCTAAATGTAGTTGCTTTATGGGTGCTTATCTGCGCTATTTGCTTCTGTGTTCATGTCAACAGGCGGTAGCAGGGTTAATGGCACTAAGTGCCAAGGTTCAGTCGCAATTCGACAGTGCGCAAAAATCTGCGTGTACGTAGTCAATAGAAGTTCGCCACGCACCAACCTGTAGGTGAACTTGCCTGGTTCGACGGTAAACGGGCTTACATTGCGTGCAAGTTGCTCGTCATCTGAATTCGGTCCGGCGCGAAAAATAACTTCAAGTAGCGAGTTTCCAGGTTCGTTCGGACCGCAATAAATTAATACCACTAAGTGGGGATCAATCGTCGTTGGCACCGGCGTGGGCGCAACGATTGAAAAGAATGCGCCCGTGAGATCGATGCGAGTGCTTGGACCAGGTGCTTGACGAAGCGCAAAATTTTCTACAAACAGCGCAGAGATAATTTGCACTGTTGTCTCCTGAGATTAGACGCCGACGCGATGCGCCGAATTTTTAAGTCGCACTGTTGCTAGCCGAACTTTGGCAAGTCTTGTTGTACTCAGAACTTTGATCAGCCACCAACCTGGGTCAAGTTCATACCATCGGTGTGAGAGTCGTGCCGAAGTTGGTGCTGCATGATGATTGTTATGCAAGCCTTCACCAGCTGTGAGTAAAGCCAGCCATTGCAAATTTCCTGCACCATTGGCATATGGATGTCTTCCGAAATGATGTGCTATTGCATTTACTGCTGCGGAACCCGCAAGATAAGTATTCAAATGAACAAACGCAGCAATCAATCCAATCGTTGGGCCAAACACAAAAACTAAAAGTGCGATACCGAGACCGAGGCCAAGCAATGCACGGTCAAAAAATAATTTATCAAGTTTTGTTTGTGGTAGATCTTTTGCGTAACGTTCGACTGTTGAAGGGTCATTGGCTACTTTGCGATATAAAGCAACATTTCGCACCTGAACTTTCTTCCACCCTAGAAGTACAGGAGAATGAGGGTCACCTTCTTGATCAGTAAACGCGTGATGTTTACGGTGAACTGCCACCCATTGTCGTGGACGAATACCAGTTGAAAGCCAAAGCGTTACACGACTAGCAAAAGTCACAATCGGATGCAAAGTCAACGCCTTATGAGCCAGTGCGCGATGCATATATATAGTCGTACCGAGATTCGCAATCGTGGTAACTGTGAATCCGACAACGATTGAAATCAATACAAGTCTCACAACATTGACCATTTGCCCACACTACTCTGACGATGTGAATACATCGGGTCAGACAACACTTTCGGAAGCCCGTTCTAAACAATTACTCAGTCGATTTGGTGTCAAGTTCGCTAAAGAAATTGAGGTCATGCGCGATAGTGATTCAATCACTAATGCTGTCAAGGCCGCCGAGCAAATTGGCTTTCCTGTTGTTGTCAAACTGTGCGGAGATTTGATAGCCCACAAAACAGAACGGGGTCTTGTTCGGCTAGCAGTTAAAACAAGCACAGACGTCGCACAGGCCGCTCAAGAATTGTTAGCCAAAACTTCACCTCAAGATGGCGAAGTGTCGTTGATCGTCGCAAGTATGGAGTCTGGTAAACGCGAATTTATTGCTGGCGTTATTCGCGACCCTCAGTTTGGATTGTTCGTAATGATCGGACTCGGGGGTATCTACGCCGAGATTTTGGGCGATGTCGCGTTCGCCCCTGTTCCACTAACTCACGCTGGGGCTCTGGATCTGCAGCGACGCTTAAAGCAACAAGCAATTTTTCAAGAATTTCGAGGCGAGAAGGCTGTATCGCGTGAGCAGATTGCTGACGTGTTAGTTGCGCTGTCGAATGCAGTTGAGAATGATGATTCGATTGCGTCGATCGATATAAATCCAATCCTTGTGCGCTCAGATGGGTCGATCGTGGCCGTAGATGCACTCGTGGTGACAAAAACTAAAAGCACGCTGCCGATAGATGAAACACGCGATACTAA
>JAEMRY010000012.1:10902-23896 GCA_016463105.1 Ilumatobacteraceae bacterium
CAATATTTCGATGCGTTATTTAATCCACGTGCCGTGGTCGTAGTCGGAGCATCTACGCACCCAGGCAAGTTCGGTTTCGTCTCACTGCATAATCTTTTGTCATGTGGCTTTAAGGGTGAAGTTTTCGCAACCCACCTAGAGCGAGCCGAAGTGCTCGGTGTTCAAAGTGTCTCATCAATCGACGACTTGCCGTCTGACAAAATAGATCTTGCTTTCGTTTGCACGCCTGCTTCAACGAACATCGAAATACTTCGAGCATGCGCGCGCAAAAATATCCGAACTGTTTATATAACTTCGGCTGGTTATGGCGATGCAGGCGAAGCGGGATTGTTGGCTCAGCAAACGCTTCGAGATACAGCGCGCGAATTAGATATTTTGTTGATTGGTCCGAACGGTCAAGGGCTCGTCAGCACGCCGGTAAGCCTTTGTGCACAGATAGTTGGACCATACCCTCCGAGTGGGTCGATATCTGTGGCAAGTCAAAGCGGAAACTTTGTTTCAAGTTTCATGAACTATTCGAGATTCACTGGTATCGGAATTGCTCGCGCGATTTCTGCAGGCAATGCAGCATGCACTGGTGTTCCGGAGATTTTAGAATACTTTGCACAAGACGATAAAACTTCTGTTGCACTCGTTTATATAGAAGGCATTTCAGATGGCAACAAGCTCGCGACAAGTATGAAACTAATAACTGCGCGCAAACCTCTAGTAGTAGTTAAGGGTGGCTCAACAAAAAGTGGGGCATTAGCCGCAGCCAGTCACACCGGAGCGTTAGCAAGTGATGACCGAGTTTTCGATGGGGTGTGTCAGAGCAACGGTGTCACTCGCGTTACTGACGCTGAAGAGGCTTTTGATGTTGCTGCCACATTCGCAACACAGCCTTTGCCAAAAGGTCCGAATGTCGTCGTATTGACAACTGTGGGTGGGTGGGGAGTTGTGACGTCAGATGTGATTGCAAAAGACGGCATCTTAAATCTCATGTCGCTGCCTGACGACTTATCAATAAATATTTCTGCGTTATTGCCCGATAGGTGGAGTCATAATAATCCAGTTGATTGCGCAGGTGGCGAAACACGAGACACGATTCCAGAAATCTTGCGTCTGATCGCGACTCACTCGAGCGTTGATGCAATCATTTTTCTTGGATTAGGTATCCAGTCGAATCAGGCTCGGCTGATGACTGAAGGAAACTTTTATCCCGAATACGGATTAGAGAGAATAGTCAGTTATCACCAACGACAAGATGAGCGGTTCGCACAAGTCGCTGCAGAACTTTCTATTGAGACTGGCAAGCCAATTCTTGTTGCGACAGAGTTAGGTGTGGCAGACGATCAGAATGCTGGAGTAAAGCAAATACGTCTATCGCACAGGCTCTGTTATGCAAACGGTCAACGAGCTGCAAGGGCTCTTGGTCGTTCATACGAATATGCGAAATGGCGAGGACTTGCTAAATGAACTTTCGAAAGCAGTTCACACGATTTTTGGCATATTGCCACAGAGTGCCAACACGTCGTCTTGTCATATCGCTGACTGTTGTGACTGCGCTAGGTGCGACTCCACTACTTTCGGTTTGGCAAGTCGCCCGAGAAAGTGGCAACGAAGTAAAGTCACTTAAGAATTTTGACGCACTAGCCCCGTCGCCAGTAACAGCGTTGTTGTCTGCTCGTCGGGTGCCGCAAACTCTGATTGATCTTGAGACAACTGGCAGAGTCACATCCAAATTAGACGAAATATCTGCGAGCCTTCCGCAAGACTCATGTTTGACTGTCAATACTGACAAGCGAGTCGTCTATCAGTTGAGACCAAATAAGTCTCTGATTCCGGGCAGCACTATGAAACTTTTAACTGCGGCGGTCGCACTTGAAGTTCTCGGAGCCGACAAAGTTTTCTCAACTAAAATTTTGGGCATCGTTGCAGGAAATGCAGTACGCGGTGACTTGTGGTTAGTTGGCTCTGGAGATCCACTGCTTTCAACGGCACCTTATTTGCTAACCGAAAAGTATCCGACAATGTTTCCGACTTATGTTGAGCAACTTGTCGACGCTTTGATTGCACTAGGTGTCACATCAGTTCAAGGCAGTGTGATTGGCGATGAAACTCTTTACGACGCAGAACGTTATGTGCCTAGTTGGGGTGATGGAATTCGAAGCACAGAGGCCGGACCACTTGGGGCGCTAATGATTAACGATGCGAATGTGATGAGTTCACCCGTCAAGTTGCCTAACCCTGCTCTTGGCGCGGCAACAGAGTTGACTCGATTATTAAATGATCGCGGAATCGTTGTTCGAGATTCTCCTGGCGTCGGAAAATCGTCGGTTGATACTCCGATGATCGCCAGCATTGAATCAACACCACTTAAAAATATTGTCGCTGAATTGCTCACTAATAGCGACAACAACACTGCAGAGTTGCTGCTAAAGGAAATCGGCAGAGTAGGGCAAGGTTCTGCCACACGAATTGATGGTCTGCAAGTTATCGCCGCGAAAATTGTCGAGTGGGGACTGCCAACACAAGGTGTTGCATTTTTGGATGGTTCTGGATTAGACAGAAGCAATCTCATAACTTGCAGTCTGTTGACATCTCTCATTGAGCGATTCGGTCAAGAAAGTGATCTAGTAAATGCAATGGCACTCGCCGGAAAGACCGGCACACTAAGAGATGTATTTTTGTCAGGTCCTGCATTCGGAGTGATGCGTGGCAAAACTGGGACGCTCAACGGTGTTAAGGCGCTGTCGGGATTGTTTCCATTTTCGCAGGGCCATGCAACTACTTTTACATTGTTATTGAACGGCCCTGGCACATCAACGATTGATTACTATCGGCCTCTGTGGACATCACTCGTCAACGCCCTCGCGATTGCTCAAAATACGATTGATATCTCTGCGGTTGAGCCTTTAACCCAACAGTCAGCACCATAAAACGGTCAACTGGTTACTAGTTATTGCAAAAGCGAAATTTATTGGTCGCTCGTAGAATGTCAGGGTGTCAGATAACGCCAACGAGCAAAAAGTCAAGATCGTCGAGTTATACGATCTCGTCGTAAATTATGCCAAACAAGAAACGATCGCGCCGATTCGCGGTGCTGGTCGATGGTTGGCCTTCGGCATCATCGGAGCAATTCTGATGAGCATCGGACTAGTGCTTGGTGTTCTCGCTGTACTGCGCTTAATTCAGACGACATCACTTGGAACATCAAACCATTGGTCTTGGACGAGTTATTTGATCACAATCGTTGTGTGCTCACTCGCTGGTTGGTTAGCAATTTCGCGTATTCGACGTGGAACCTTGGCCAAATAGATTATGGAGACTAAGCAACGTGTGACTCGCGAAGACCTTGAATTAAAGCTCACGGCTTTTCAAGATGATCTTAAGAGCATCACATCAGATAAATCTGAAAAGATTAAGGCATTAATAGTTGCTGGTGCATCTATTGCTTTGTTGCTTGCGTTTTGGCTTGGTCGACGAAGTGGCAAGAAGCGTGGCGGAATTGTTGAAATATTTAGTGGCAAAAGGCGTCGCTAAACAATGTTGCAACGACTTGCGAATCGTTATGCTCGGCTGGCTTTCTGGTTGTGGGTTTTCAGGCTTGTCCGAAAAATCTTGCGACCGAAGTCTCGCGACATAATTCGTCGCCGTTTGCGTAAGGGCGAATCAATCACTGTTAGTTCGCGATCTTCGCGCACTCTTTGACCACAAGAGAACTTTTCGGATTTTGATGTTTGCCTACGGTGAGAAAGTTCTACTAATTGACGCCAAAAAACGACGATATCTTTTTGCCTTAAAACCAAACGGCGAATTTCATACTCATGCCGGATTTTTAGCACACGCTCTGATTATTGATGCTCAAGAGGGGAGCACCGTGCAGTCAACGAAGGGCGCGTATTACATCGTGCTTCGACCAACGCTTGAAGACTTTGTGATTCAAATGCCACGCGGCGCACAAGTTATTTACCCTAAAGATCTTGCGCCAATCTGCATGATGGCCGATATCTCTCCGGGCATGAAAGTTTTTGAATCTGGAGTTGGTTCAGGAGCGCTTTCGATGACGATGCTTAGGTACGGTGCAATTATCACTGGCTATGAGTTGCGTGAAGATTTTGCGAACCGAGCTCAGACGAATGTTCGCGAGTTTTTAGGAGAGTCTGTTCTGTCGCGTTACAACGTAACAATTCGTGATGCATATTTAGGCATCGACGAAACTGGTTTTGATCGAATGGTTTTAGATTTGCCAGAGCCGTGGCAAGTGATTGCTCATGCAAGTTCGGCGTTGCGCAAAGGAGCGTTGCTTGTCTCTTATTCGCCGAGCATCACACAGGCTGTGCGAACACAAGAAGCAATGGGAGAAGGTTGGCTAGATCTGCGAACTTTAGAAGTGCTACATCGCACTTGGCATATCGAAGGAGCATCCGTACGACCTGACCATCGAATGGTCGCACATACAGGATTTTTAACGAGCGCTAGGTTTATCGGTAACTAATTTTTAGTAACGCGCAACCAAGATTACGGTTCGATGAAGATGCATTCTCCAGGACATTCTTCAGCAGATTCAACAACTGCGTCAAGCATCGAGTCTGCAAAATTAGCAACACCAGCGGCGCCTTGCTCGTTTCCTTTAGCAGTAGCGAAAACTTTTGCACCCTCGCGAACATATGCCAGGCCATCGTCGAGCAGGGTAAATACATCAGGGGCAATCTCTTCGCAGAGACCGTCACCGGTGCAAAGATCCTGATCAATCCATACCTTCATGTCGCGCTCCCTTTTGAAAACCAAACTTTAGGACGAGATTAGGTTACACGGCAATAATCACAAGTTTATGTTTTTAGGACTTTCAGGGGCAGTGACTTGACCTATACGGTGGGGATATACACAAGCGGAAAGGCAAACTTCACTATGGCACGAGCAGGTGACGGAAGTCCTGAATCAGTGAGAGAACACGCGCGTCAGTTAGAGGACAAACTGCTCGAAACCAAGGGCCAACTTGCTCATGCGGTTGCGCAGAATGAAAAACTGTCTTACACGTTGCGCGAATCACGTGAACATATTTCTTCACTTCGAGATGAAGTTGAAAAATTAACTCAACCACCATCTGGCTACGGAGTGATCGTAGGAAAAAATGATGATTCGACGGTTGACATTTTGACTAATGGACGAAAGATGCGCGTCAGCGTTCACCCCGATATTGATTTAGAAAAGATTGAGCGTGGTGCAGAAGTTGTTCTTAATGAAAGTTTCAATGTAGTTAAAGTACGCGAATCAGAACCGATCGGTGAAGTAGTCCATCTAAAAGAAGTTCTCGAAGATGGCATACGTGCAGTTGTTACTGGGCGTGCTGATGATGAACGTGTCTGTGAACTCGCTGATGCTTTGCGTGGTATGCATTTGCGAAGTGGCGATTTGCTGCGAATGGACCCAAAGTCAAATTTGCTATTAGAGCGACTCACCCAACCAGAGATTGAGCATTTGTTGCTCGAAGAGGTTCCAGATATTTCGTATGCCGATATCGGTGGCTTAGATTCACAAATTGAACAGATTGCAGATGCTGTTGAACTTCCATTTTTGTATAGCGAACTATTTGCAGAACATCAATTGCCGGCCCCGAAAGGAATTTTGCTTTACGGGCCCCCAGGTTGCGGAAAGACTCTGATTGCTAAGGCGGTTGCCAATAGTCTCGCTCAAAAAGTTTCGGCTGCAAACGGAGGCGAAAAGGCGCGCAGTTACTTCATCAATATCAAAGGCCCAGAATTGCTAAATAAATATGTTGGCGAAACAGAACGACAGATTCGACTGGTCTTTCAACGTGCTAGAGAAAAAAGTGAAGAGGGTTGGCCTGTCATTGTTTTCTTCGACGAGATGGATTCAATGTTCAGAACACGCGGCACAGGCATTTCATCCGACATGGAGTCAACGATCGTGCCACAGTTATTGGCTGAAATTGACGGTGTTGAAGGTCTGAGAAATGTGATTGTGATTGGCGCAACGAATCGCGAAGATTTAATTGACCCTGCGATTCTTCGCCCGGGGCGACTCGACGTCAAGATTCGTATTGACCGACCGAATGCAGATGCAGCCAGACAGATATTCGCTCGCTACTTGACTACCGAGATTCCAATATCTTCGGAGGAAATCGAGGCCAACTTTGGAGACATAGATAAGGCCGTATCAGCGATGATTGAGGCCACAGTCATTGAGATGTACCGACAAGATGATGACAACCGATTTCTAGAAGTGACCTACCAAAACGGTGATAGGGATGTGATGTTTTTTAAAGATTTTGCTTCAGGCGCAATGATCGAGAACATTGTTCGTCGTGCCAAGAAGTTGGCTATCAAGCGCGTGATTAGTGGCGGTGAACGCGGAATCAAACTCGCAGATCTAACTATGTCTATTCGCCAAGAATTTAAAGAACACGAAGATTTACCAAACACGACAAATCCAGATGACTGGGCGAAAATTTCGGGTAAAAAGGGCGAGCGAATCGTTTTCATCAGAACACTTGTCACCGATGATAGAGACACAACTACTGGTGGTCGGGCAATTGAGAAAACCGCGACTGGTCAATACCTCTGAGGTTGAGTTGAGTATTCCAAAAGTTTGTGGCATCGAGACCGAATACGGAATTATTGCTAAAGGCATGGATGCCAGCGCAGTTACCGCATCTTCATTACTAATTAACTCGTATGTTGGGCGATTCGATCAGAATATTGGCTGGGACTTTCAAGATGAGCAACCTGGCACAGACGCCAGAGGATTCTCGTTAGACGACGCTTTCCCTCCTGAAATTGAAATGCACCTAGTCAATACCGTGCTGACAAATGGTGCGCGATATTACGTTGACCATGCGCATCCAGAAGTCTCAACGCCAGAGTGTCGATACGTGAACGAGGCTGTGGTCTATGACCGAGGGGGTGAGGAGATCGTGCGACAGAGCATGATCGCAGCCAAAGGTTTTCTGCCAGAAGGTGCTGAGTTAATTGCGTATAAAAACAACTCGGATGGCAAAGGAAATAGTTACGGCTGTCATGAAAATTATTTGCTCGCCAGAGAGCTTTCATTCGCCAAAATGGCCGCCCTGATCACCACTCACTTTGTTACACGCCAAGTGTTTTGTGGTGCAGGAAAGGTTGGCTGTGAGTTTGAAGCGATGCAGCACAATTCTGTTGCTTATCAAATAAGTCAGAGAGCAGATTTTTTTGAAGAAGAAGTTGGGCTTGAGACGACGCTGAAACGTCCGATTATTAATACACGAGATGAGCCACACTGTGATCCACTTAAATATCGACGACTTCATGTGATAGTCGGTGACGCCAACATGAGCGAGGTAGCGACTTTGCTCAAACTCGGCACGACTGCGATCTTGCTCGCAATGATTGAAGACAATCAAATGCCAGAAGATCTGTTACTTGGCAATCCAGTACCGGCAATTCGACAAGTCAGTCACGACCCCTCGTTGCGACAAACAATATTGTTAGAAAATGATAAGCGAATGACCGCACTCGAAATTCAACAAGAACTTTGTATCCGTGCCGAAAAATATGCAAAAAAATTCGGTCTTGACGCCGTCGGACAAGAGCAAGGTGAGCTCATTTTGCGCAGATGGCGTGAAGTCATTGAAGGTCTGCAGCGAGATCCGATGACAGTGGCGCACATCGTGGATTGGGTGGCAAAAAAGCGAATTGTGGATGGAATTGCTGCCAGACATAATCTTCGGAGCAACGACGCGCGACTTAAGGCGATCGACTTGCAGTATCACGACATGCGGCCAGAAAAATGTTTGGCGTTACGTGCCGGTCTAGAAACTTTTGTTACTCACCAACAGGCACTGATCGCAACCACCACACCGCCAGATTCGACCCGCGCATATTTCAGGGGCAGATGTTTAGAAAAATGGCCACAGGATGTGGTCGCTGCAAACTGGGACAGCGTTGTATTTGATATTGGCAAAGATCCATTGAGAAGAATTCCGATGATGGAGCCGCTGCGCGGAACTAAAGCTCTGACTAAAGAGTTATTTGACCGATGCGCAACACCGGCAGATTTGGTCGCCGCCCTAGGAGATGAGGTCTCGACCTCTAATTTCAAACCAACAAATTAAAGGTTGTTTTACAATTACCACAATGTCGAGATTATTGGCTATGGTGCGAGCATGCCTGAACGCACTAGAAAACAAAAACCGGCAACTACGAGAACGAAATCTTCTCCAGTTGAAGAATCCAAACCTGCTGCTCAGGGCGAAAAATTAATCGCCGAACTTGACGACCTGCTCGATGAGATTGATGATGTATTGGAGACCAATGCTGAGGACTTTGTAAAGAGTTATGTGCAGAAGGGCGGCGAGTAGCCGTAGCCTAAAAACGTATGTCGATGCCAATGTTCGCAGCGGGCGCAGACCCTGGAGCTAATTTCGGTGAGCTACTACGTCGTGTCGGATTATCGCCGTTCGAATCTGTTGTAATTGATAATGATTTAGTAATTCCGCATGCCACAACTTGTGTAGCGATGCGATGCAAAGACGGTGTCGTCATGGCGGGCGATAGGCGCGCAACTTCTGGTCACTTGATTAGTCATCGAAGCATGGAGAAAGTTGTTCAGGCAGACGAGTTCAGTGGAGTTGCGATAGCTGGTGCGGCTGGTCCTGCTATGGAAATGATCAAACTCTTTCAATTACAACTGGAACATTACGAAAAAGTTGAAGGTCAAACACTCTCACTTGAAGGCAAGGCCAATCAATTGTCGATGTTCGTGCGCAATAACCTACCTGCTGCAATGCAAGGGCTGGTTGTTGTTCCGATTTTTGCTGGTTTTGATTTCTTTTCACAAACAGGTCGTCTTTGGGACTACGACGTAACAGGTGGTCGATACGAAGAAAAAGATTTTGTTGCTACTGGCTCTGGAATGCTTCATGCCGGAACAGTGATGCGAGTTGCATGGCGCAGAGACTTGGCCGTTGACGATGCCGTGAAACTATGCGCCCGCGCATTATGGGAGGCATCAGATGCAGACTCTGCAACAGGCGGACCAGATGCGCTGAGAAATATCTACCCAGTGATTGCTTCAATCACGCGCAGCGGGTGGAGCCCGGTTGCTGATGAGGTATTGGCCAAGATTTATAAAGACATCGCAAAAGAAGTTGGTGCACGATGAGCATGCCGTTCTACGTTCCGCCAGAGCAATTTATGAAAGATCGCGCCGATTTTGCGCGAAAGGGCATTGCTCGTGGCAGAGCATTAGTCGCACTGCAATACGAAAATGGAATCGCTCTTGTTTCTGAGAATCCATCCACAACGCTGCATAAAATTAGTGAGATCTACGACCGAATCGCCTTTGCTGGTGTAGGAAAATATAACGAATTTGATCAACTTCGCGTTGCAGGTGTGCGTGCGGCTGACATCAAGGGTTATCAATTCTCGCGACAAGATGTTGACGCACGAAGTCTTGCCAACCAATATGCGCAGATTCTTAGTCAAGTATTTAGTGAGGCCCCAAAGCCAATGGAAGTTGAACTACTCGTGGCCGAAACTGGATTAGATAAAAACAGCGACCGACTATTTCATGTGATGTACGACGGAACGGTGTTAGACGAACATAACTTCAGTGTCTTGGGTGGAGATACGCAGGCCGTGACCGAACGTCTGACAACTGCGTATGTTGAGAACTCCTCATTGAAAGTTGCCCTTCAAAGTGCAATCACGGCACTTTCAGGTGCTGACAAGAAACTTGCACATACTGATCTAGAAGTAGCTGTTTTGGAGCGAAATGGCAAAAGACGTTGCTTTAGACGGATCAACGATATCGATCTACTCTCAATCATCGCCTGAAGCATGCATCGAAGCCCCCTACGGCTGACTAGGTTTTCAATATGGACCGGCGCATCTACGGAATCGAAAATGAGTACGGGGTCACATGCACTCTGCGTGGTCAGCGCAGACTGAGCCCTGATGAAGTTGCGCGCTATCTTTTTCGAAAGGTAGTTAGTTGGGGTAGAAGTTCGAATGTCTTTCTTGAAAACGGTGCACGGCTTTATTTAGACGTCGGGTCACACCCTGAGTATGCAACCCCTGAATGCGACTCAATCTATGACGCAGTGGTACACGACAAAGCGGGGGAGCGAATACTCGAGCAACTTCTAGACGGCGCAGAACAGCGACTACGCGAAGAAGGTATTCGCGGAACAATATATCTTTTCAAAAATAATACCGATTCGGCTGGCAACAGTTATGGCTGTCACGAGAATTATCTGACATCTCGAAGTGATGATGTTGAGCGCTACCCAGAAGTGCTTATTCCATTTTTGGTTACTCGACAAATTTTTACGGGTGCGGGAAAGATACTGCAGACTGCCCGAGGTCCGATTTATTCGATCGCCCAACGGGCCGAACATATTTGGGAGAGCCAAAGTTCTGCAACGACCCGCAGTCGACCAATTATCAATACTCGAGATGAACCGCACGCTGACGCCGAGAAGTATCGTCGACTTCACGTGATCGTTGGTGACTCAAATATGAGCGAATATACAAATTTTCTCAAACTTGGATCAACTGCTTGTATTTTGCGAATGATGGAATCTAAACCCACAGATCTTCGCGATTACACGCTAGAAAATCCAACTCGGGCGATTCGCGAAATCAGCCATGACATCACGTGCAGGCGAAAAGTTCGCTTGGCTTCAGGACGTGAACTTTCGGCCCTAGATATACAGCGTGAGTTGTTAGATAAAGCATTGAAGTTTGCCGACAGCAGTGGATTTTTGCCGCTCGAATTAAAAGCACTCGAGATGTGGGAGCACTGTGTATCGACGATCGAGAATGATCCACTTAAGTTAAATCGTGAGGTGGACTGGGTAATCAAATATCACTTAGTTGAAGCCTTCAGAAACAGACATAGTTTGGCGTTAGATGATGCACGAAGTCAGTTGATTGATCTGCAGTATCACGACATCTGTCGCGATCGGGGTTTGTTTTATAAACTGCAAAAAAATGGCTTAGTTGAACGCATCTGCAAGGACGAAGATATTGAGTCGGCAAAAGATACGCCACCGGCTACAACTCGTGCAAAACTTCGTGGCGATTTCATTAAAAAAGCCAAAGAGCGCAAACGCGATTACACCGTTGATTGGGTCCACCTAAAACTAAACGACCAACAGCAACGTACTGTTTTATGTAAAGACCCGTTCAAGTTTAAAGATGATCGTGTCGACAAATTGATCGCGTCTTTGTAATCAGTTGTTTTAGATTTTACAGTACGATAAACGGGTGAATAACGGCGAAAATACTTATGGTTCATCTGCGTTGATTCGGCGTTTGTTAGTCGAGTGGGTCGGTGTTATCGGTATTGCTTTAGTCATTGCGATTGTTGTTCGAATGTTCTTATTGCAGCAGTTTTATATCTCAGGCCCAAGTATGGAAACAACGATGTTTACCAACAACCGCGTGCTTGTCAACAAACTTGCATACCAAATCGGAGATGTAAAACGAGGCGATGTAGTTGTCTTTGATCGCGCAACCGTCAACGGAAACGATGTGGTACATGACGATTTGATTAAACGCGTAATTGCCTTGGGTGGAGAAACAATCTCGATTAAGTCATGCGTTGTGTATATCAATGGCACTGTTCTTCCTGAGCCGTATCTTCCAGCAAGAGACACAGAAATGACCGACCCACAAGATCGGTGCAGCACCGTCGATATTGTCGACACAGTTATTCCGCAAGGTGAGTTTTTCTTAATGGGTGATAACCGACCGCAGTCATATGACAGCCGAATGTTCGGTCCGATCACGCGAGAGATGATTGTGGGTCGAGCCTTTGTAATTATTTGGCCCGTGACTCAATGGCACTTTCTTTAGATTATTTGTTATCGAATTCTTGGTTGTAAGCATCAACCATTCGGTCAGTCCAATCACTAAACACTGCGTCGACTCCCATGCGGTAGGCATTTGTGAGTTGTTCGAGATACTGAATGTCCCAACTAAAAGCCGCCAAATCAAAACGGTGGGCGAGTGCAACTAATCCGCCGTTCCAGTCGGTGTGATGCATATTTAGAGCGACGATGCCGTGTTTAGCCAGATTCGCACACCGGCGCTCTGGTCCTTCAGTAATTTTCGCTAGTCGAATTGAATTTACAAATTGCAAATCAGGAAACCTTTCATGCCACTCACACAACAGATGAAAGTCGGGATGACAAAGCCAAACTTTTTTTGCAAAATTCTCACCGCGTTGGCTAATAACCTCGTGAAGTTGATCGATCGCCCGTGGATCGCAAATATCAATCGAATAGTTTTGTTGATCGCCGCACTTTTCGAAAAGTTGCTTGAGTGTTGGGATGTAATCGGGCAACTGGTCTTTTTTGAAATCACGGATCTGCCGACGTCGCAATCGAACTTTAATCACACCATCATGATCTAAGACAGCCTGGTTGTCTTGTGTCAACCAGACGTCGGTCTCTAAACCAGTGGCGCCCAAACGAACGGCCAACTCAAATGATTCAAGTGTGTTTTCACGGCTATGCGCTTTGGCACCACGGTGCGCAAACAATATAGGTCGCGCGAATTTGGAGGGCAGATGCTGTTGCACACTCTGATGATACGAGGGGACGGCTAATAGACTTTGGACATGTTTAATATGACAGGCAGCGAGGTGATGTTCTTGCTGATAATCGGATTAGTCGTATTAGGGCCCGAAAAACTGCCAGACGCGATTCGGCGAGTCGGAAGACTTTACGCAGAACTAAAACGCATGTCATCTGGTGTGCAAACAGACTTTCGCAAGGTGATGGAAGAACCACTTAAAGAAATGATGAATACAACGAATACTGTCAAATCATTATTTTCAGATACAACTAACGAGTTTAAATCGGCAGCCAAAGAGTTAGTTGAACCAACATTTATACCGTACGAAACAAAAGCAGATTTAGAGTTGTCAAAAGTTAATTCGGCTACCGACTCGATACCGCAAGACGCAACTGTGACTAAAACTGCCGAAGATCTCGAAATTGAAGCCG
>JAEMRY010000068.1 GCA_016463105.1 Ilumatobacteraceae bacterium
GAGCGGCAGCGTGCGGTGATTGCAAGAGCCTTGGCTCAAGAGGCGCCTGTGTTGTTGTTAGATGAGCCGACCGCTGCACTAGACATCGGTCATCAGCAGCAGGCATTGGAACTTGTCGACAACTTGCGACGCGAACAGGGTTTGACGGTCGTTTCGGCAATGCACGACTTGACGCTGGCGGGTTTGTACGCCGATCGACTGGTGTTGATGCATCAAGGGCTATGTGTTGCTTCGGGTAATGCACAAAGTGTGTTGCGTTCAGAAATTCTCGCTGAGTTCTATGGTGTCTCGGCTCGGGTGCACCACGAGCCAGACGGCACCGTTGTGGTAATTCCACAGAGGTCAACAAGCAACTAGTTTGTAACAGATGTCTGAATCTGAACAACGAAAAATCGCAAATTCATTAAACGAGCATGTTGCTGGTTGTGCGGCGGCTCATCAAAAGTTGTTGTCGTCGCTCGAGAATTTAACTGATGAACAGTGTCGACAAGATTCACGGTTACCAAATTGGTCGCGTGGACATGTGCTAACTCACTTGGCTCGTAACGCCGACAGCCATGCACACCTTTTGCGATGCGCGGGTCTTGGTGAAATCGGCACTCAATACGAAAGTGTTGAAAAGCGCAACGGCGATATTGAGTCGGGCTCGAGTCGCACTGCCAGCGAATTGGTAAAGGATCTTCGGTCGAGTATTTATGCACTTGAAGCAGTGTGGGCGAGTGCAAATGAAAAAGCCTGGTCGGGTGAAGGACGTAATTTAGGTGGACGAGTAATCGAGATGTCGTCGATTGTCTTTTTGCGATGGCGAGAAGTTGAAATACATCATGCTGACTTGAGTCTTGGTTTTAGTTACGACGATCTGACACCTTTATATGTGCGACTCGAACTAGATCAGCAGATAATGCTTTGGCGCAGTCGCAAACCAATGGGCATGACAGACTTGCCAGAAATCGCCAAGAAATTATCGCCGTCGCAACGGTTGGCTTGGCTGATGGGTCGAGTTGAAGTTGCGGGTTTGGCCAAGCCTGAACCGCTTTGAGAAAGTTTTTACGATTTGGCTTAGATTTTAAGCTCGCGCACGACTAAGTGATGTGGCATCTGGGTGATGCCTTCAGTGAAACCGTCGCCAACAGCAGCAAAATCGTGTCGTAAATAAAAGTTAAGCGCAGAATCGCGGGCCTTTGCCCAAATATATTTGGCCTTGAGTTTCTCGGCATGAATAACTCCAGCGCTTAACAACAGCGCACCGAGACCCGTACCCTGCAAATTTTTGGCAACTGCCATACCACGAAGTTGAATTGCTTGAGCGTTGATGTCATTCTGCCAGGGGTTCAGCACCCAAGTAGATGTGCCAATCAGATTTTTGTCGGCATCATAAATACCAAGATGAATTGTGCCAGGCTTCGAATCTTCAGCGTATTTAGGGTCACTAGTTGGAGTGTTATTACGTAGAACCGCAATTCGTAGAGAGTATGTTTCTGAAGTTTGTAATTCAATAACTTTGAGTTTTAGTTCACTCATGATCTAAGAGAGTAGTTGGCGAATATCTAAAACACGGTCAGCCATTTTTGCAGCTTCATCTTGGTCATGAGTTACATGCAATGTCGTCGTGCCGCGTAAACGCAGTAGTTTGCCTAAATCTTCTAGAAGTCTGGCGTGTAGTTCTTTGTCGAGTCCATTGAGTGGCTCGTCAAGCAACAAAACTTCGGGTTGTGCGACGAGGGCACGTGCTACGGCGATGCGTTTTGCTTCACCACCAGAGAGTCGAACAACTTCGCGGTCGGCAAGGTGAGCCAGGTCGACGAGGTCTAGTACTTCGGCGACTTTATCGTCAATTAATTTTTTAGAAACTCGATGAATTTTGAGCGAGTACGCAATATTCTCGGCGACATTTAAATGTGGAAACAGCTGATTGTCTTGAAAGACCAAACCGATACGCCGCAAATGTGCAGGTCGCGTTGTGATCTCGTCGCCGTTCAACCAGATCGAACCAGCGTTGATAATTTCGAGACCGGCAATGCATCGAAGCAGTGTTGTCTTGCCGGCACCACTTGGGCCGGTCAACGCAACAATTTCGCCACTGTCTATATATATAGACAAATTTTGTAGTACTGGAGTCGACTCGTAATTGACGACCAGATTGCGACATTCCAACATCTATATTCCTCGTTCGTTTGAGTCGCGATAGTCGACTATTGCGATGATGCCGATGCAAACAACGATCAACAAAGTCGAAATCGCGTAGGCCTGCGCTTGAATACTGTCGCCTGGTCGAGAGAGCAGTCGAGAGATTGTAAGGGGCAAGGTTTCATTGTTGCGTCGGACGAGAAAGCTGCTTGCGCCGAACTCTCCGAGAGAAATTGCACAAGCAATTGCCGCTGCTGTTATCAAAGCCGGAGTGATAATTCGTAAATCAATAGTTCGCCACATTTGCCAAGTTGTTGCACCCAAAGTTCGAGATGCATCGCGCAAGTCATTCGGCAGATCTCGCAGAACTGGAGAAATTATTCGGATCACAATTGGAATCGCCACGAGACAGTGGGCAATTGGCATCATCAACCACGATCCACGCCAATCAATTGGGTTTACATCAAACGTGATGATTAATCCGAGCCCAAGGGTGACAGCAGAAAGAACAATTGGAATAGATGTTATTAAATTGACGAATTGGTAGCGCGATGAGCCGTAGACAATGGCGGATGCACCTAATAGACCAACAATGGATGAGACAACAATAGAAAAAATTGCGTACCGCAGTGAGGTCAGCAATGAAGAAAATATTTCCGTATCCACAAGAACACTGCGCCACGCAGAAGTATCAAATCTTTGGCCAAGATAAATCGAGCGGTGTAAAACACTCATGAGCGGTGTAACCACGGCAACTGCAGTAGTTATTGCCACAGTCGCTACGAGCAATTTTTGTCTAGAACTTCGCGGATGATGCATTCGCGAATAGACAGTTTGTCCAAATTTTGGTGAAGCCTTTGCCTTGCCGATATTTGTAATCAAGAAAATCAAAATACCAACCACGACAAGTTGCAAGATAGATAGAACTAATGCCCCAGAGACATCTCCGAGTTGCATTGCTCGAAAATAAATCTCTGTTTCAATAGTTGATCGAGCAGGGCCACCCAAGATGCGCACAACCCCATACGAGGTGAAGCACATCAAGAACACCAGCAAACCTGCTGAGATAAATGATTTTTTTAACAGCGGCAATGTAATAGTCAGAAATGTTCGAATGGTTGAGGCGCCAAGAGTGCGTGCGGCATCATCGAGTTGAGGATGGATTTGCTGCCATCGCGATGAAATAATGCGTACTGCTAAACCGACATTGAAATAAACATGAGCAATAATTATTGCTAAAGCACTGCGGTGGATACTTCTTGGAAGTAACTCTAAGAATGCGGCGCCAACCACAACAGTCGGCAAAATAAATGGCACACTCACCAATGAAATCAATGCACGCCGACCAATAAATTTGAAGTTTGCAATCACTGCGGCAATCGGTGATGCGATAACTAGTACTATCGCGGTGCTGATAAATGCTTGCCAGGTAGTGAACCACACAATGTTTCGAGTCGTCGTAGCCGAAAGTATCGCAAATGAATCAAGTCGTAGCGACGTTGAAAAAATATTCAATACTGGTACTAACACGAACACCAGCATTAGGGCAATCGGCGCTATTGCTAACCATTTAGTTGTATGACGATAAGCGCTAGTCATAGTTGATAATTGCGGATATTTGTGGACAATTAACGCAATACCGTATTTGTGAATATGTCCAACCAGACAGTTCGCTGAGCGGCAATCAACTTTGGATCAAGTTGCAATGGCAACTCAGGACGCAACGAATATTTGAGAAACTCGGCGGGCAACTTCGCTTTCGTGTTTGCGGGGTAGACAAACAGTGTGAGTGGCAGATCTTCTTGAAATGTGACGCTGGTTAAATAATCAATAAGCAATTGTGCCTCACGCTCATGTTTTGTGCCGCGTAAAACTCCGGCGAATTCGACCTGTCGATAACAGGTGAGTGCAGCAACTGCTGTCGGGGCTGTGGCGGGCACTGGGCTTGCATAAATCATTTCTGCTGGAGGACTAGACCCGTAACTGACAACAATTGGTCTTTCACCTTTGCCAGATGAACCTGAGAACTCGGTGTAGTAAGCCTCGTTCCAGCCATCGACAACAAGCACTCCGTTTTGCCTGAGTTGTTTCCAGTATTCGTTAAATCCGTCTTCACCAAATTCGGCGATTGTGGCAAGCATGAATGCCAGCCCCGGTGACGAAGTAATCGGACTTGGCACGACAAGCAAATTTGCATAACTCGCCGAAGTCAGAGCACGCAATGTAAGTGGAGGAGCAATCTTGCGATCGGTAAACCATTTGATGTCGTAATTGATACAAACATCACCCGTATCAACTGGTGATGCATCGTAATTCGAAACTAATTTAAGTGCTGATTCATCGAGATCATCTATGTTTTTTGTTTTGTAAGCCGAAAATATTTTAGATTCAATTGCACGTGACAATAATGTGTTATCGACACCCCACAACACATCGCCTTGTGGGTTGCCAGCTGTGAGTGCTGCTTTGGTTACAAGTTCTCCAGCGTCGCCGCCAAGTGCGATTTCGACTTTGATTCCAGTTTCAAGTGTGAAGGCATCAAAGATATTTTCAGATGGGGTGAATGAGTCATAAGCCAGAAGCGTCAAAGTGATTTGGTCAGAACTTTCGCTTTGCGATGACGTGTCAGTCTGGCCCGTTGAAGAGTCATTATTCGTTGAGCCTTTGGCGCAAGCGCTAGCAATTACCGCGAGTAAGGCTGCGCACAAGATTGTCTTTTTCAAGATGTTTTGGTTCATTTATTTTTCTCTATTTTTCTCTGTTTTTCTGTTGATGAATTACTAAAAGTTGACCTGAGGAAACCGAGACGATTACGTGATTCTCGGTTGCTTCGTTGCTGACACCACGAGTTTCGTGACTTAAAAGAGATTCATTGTCGAGCTTCCAGCGCAAACCTGTCGTGCTGATGCCGGTGGTTGTCGCGCTGAAGCTTTGCAAGCCAACCATGTCTCCGACTTCTGCTGCGAATTCACAAGTAGCCGAACCTTGAAGCGCAAATATTTCTGAATTATCCCAGAGCGCGTTGATTTGTAGTTGCTTAAGTAGAGGGTCAAACATTGCCGCAATTACCCCGAGTTGATGATCAAGGCGACCGCCACCTGCAGTGACTACGATAATTTTTTGAGCACCGTGTTCAGCGGCGTATAACAACGCTGCGTGCGTATCGGTAAAGTTTTTGTCCCGTGCGTGACGAATTATTTTTGCACCATGAGAAATTGCTTCGGCGAGCGCATTTGTATCCACCGAATCCATGTCACCGATTACGACGTCAGTCATCAGCCCAAGTTTTTGTGCCGTATGTAATCCTGAGTCGGCAGCGATAACTAACTCAACTTGCTCAATTTTGCGAACTGCAAGCACGGTTGCATCGCTAAGTGCGAGACCTCCAGCAAAAATTAGAAATGTTTTGGGCATAATCGCTTTCCTAGCTGGCATTACCCAGATCAGGTGTGCGGGTCGGTGACGGCGGCCACCCTCTCAGCCCACCGAACCAGTGGACTCCCCGTGCGTATTGATCTTCACTATAACAAGTTGGAATCGGCACTCACAGATAGCCTTTACTGCAATGAGTCAAGTAAGCCCCCTCGCTGGCATTGCGCCGGCAGCAAAAGACACGCTGATCACGATCACTCCAATTGCGCACTCGCGTTTGATTGAGTTGCGGGATGCAGAAACTGAACGAGAGAAACTTGGTTTGCGCCTTGAGATTTTGTCCGGGCCTGGTGAAGATTTTCGTTACGACTTAGTGTTTGACGAATTTGTGAAAGCCGCATTCACCGACGAAGTTCGCACGATTGATGGACTGAAAATAATCATCGGTGCAAAAGATTTAGATTTGTTGCGTGGCGCCGAATTAGATCACGATGATGCAAAAGGTTTGCTGATCCGTAATCCAAATAAGCCTTTGAAAGCCCATGTTGATGGTCTTGTTTCGGATGATGAGATTTCGGCTCAGATTGAAACGATCGTGTTTAATGACGTCAACCCTGCACTAGCTGCGCACGGTGGTTTCGTTACTTTTTCTGGTCATGACAAAGACGGCACCGCATATTTCACGATGGGCGGCGGTTGCCATGGTTGTTCAATGAGCAAACAGACAATGCTTGAAGGTGTGCAGACGATGCTTGTTGAACAGGTGCCTGCGATCACTCGTGTTCGTGACATCACCGACCATTCGACTGGTGCCAACCCGTACTATTCGT
>JAEMRY010000069.1 GCA_016463105.1 Ilumatobacteraceae bacterium
TTTTGATTTTTTTGGTGCAGACTGCGTGGCACGTGGCAGTGGGGGTGGCACTTGAGGGGGAGGAAATGACACGATATTTAATTGAAATTAAATTGGAAGTACAAGCGCCTCTTGGCGATTGGCAACAAACCAGTTAACTGTTTCGCGTAATCCGTCTTCGAAATCCATTGTTGCATGCCAGCCAAGTTCGCGTTCGGCACGAGACGCATCAACGCGCCGTCTTGGCTGACCGTCTGGACGAGATGAATCCCAAACAAGTTCACCTGCAAAGCCGACGATGCGAGCAATTGTCTCTGCTGTTTCACGGATTGTGATTTCACGGTTGTTGCCTAGATTCAGCGGTTCACTTGAGTCGTGCAATTCGCCGGCTAATAAAATTGCACGAGCAGCATCTTTGACATATAAATAATCTCGACTTGCTGAGCCGGTACCCCAGACAGAAATTTTGTCAAGATTTTGTTCTTTAGCCTCGACGCATTTTTTGATAAGAGCCGGAATTACATGTGAGACATCAGGGTGAAACTTATCTCCAGGCCCAAATAAGTTTGTTGGTATCAGAAATGCAAAACGCTGACCATATTGTTGGGCGTTGACTTGTGCGTGAACGAGCAATGCTTTCTTGGCGATGCCGTATGGAGCATTCGTTTCTTCTGGGTAGCCATCCCAAATAGATTCTTCACGAAATGGCACTGGAGTAAATTTTGGATAGCTGCACACGGTGCCGAGCAAAATTGTTTTCTCAACACCAGTGACCCGAGCGGCCTCAATCGTGTTTGTCCCCATCATTAAATTGTCGAGATAGAGCGGTGCGGGTGCGACTTGGTTATAGCCGATTCCACCAACGCGAGCCGCCAAATGCACCACATGAGATGGTTTATGTTTCTTAAATAAGTCGAGTGCTACACCAGGTTGTGTTAGATCTGCTTCGCTTCGCCGCGGTGCGACAACTTTTGCACCAGCTTGGCGAAATGCATCCACAACATTTCGTCCAAGAAAGCCGTTTCCGCCAGTGACAACTACGACACGGTCGTTCCAAAATTTCGGCGCTGAAGACTTTTCGCTCATATGGATAACAACATCGTACGACCCAAAGCCCACCGTGCTTACGCTTGTTGACTGTTCACCCAATACCAAGCCAACGCAGGCAGAATAGAAGGCGTGCGTGTGGCTTATTCGTTAGAGCAATGCTGGCATCGTGTGCCAGGCGGAACGGCGACTTCGGCAATTGAAATTGCCAAGACGATGTCAGTGGCACGACCTGATGTGCAATTAATCGGTGTCGCTGGTCGTCATAAAAGCAAACCAGAGTTGTCGTATAGGCCGCCGATAAATGTTCACCAACTTGCTTTGCGTGGTCCGGCACTTTATGAAACTTCTTTGCGACTTGGTCTGCCGCATATTGAATGGGCAACCGGGAAAGTTGATCTCTTGCATTGCACCTCGGTTATTCCATTTGCTTCGCGGGCAAAAATGGTTGCGACAGTGCACGATTTAGCATTTTTAAAGTATCCAGAGTTTTTTAGTAGTCGTGGAAATTCGGTTTTTCGTCGAAGTCTGAAAATATTGTTGAAGCGCGCCGAGATTTTGTTATGTTCATCGCAAGCAACACTCAATGACTGTGCCGAATATGGTTTCGCATCCGATCGCTTGCGTCATGTGCCACTCGGTGTGAGTGCGCCTGTGATTTCTCAAAACGCAGCAGAGGTGCGTCGCCGCTATGGCTTGAATAGTGATTATCTATTATTTGTCGGCACGCTTGAACCGCGCAAAAATTTGACTCGATTAGTTGAGGCGATTGAAACACTTGGCGATTCAGCGCCAGAACTAGTTGTTGTTGGAGCAACTGGTTGGGGAGAGATTGAAGTTTCGCAAAAAATAAAAACTAAACCACTGTCGCGAGTCAAATTCGTTGGCTTCGTTGCGCCAGATGAACTCGGTGCGTTATACGCAGGCGCAAGTGCATTTTGTTATCCCTCGTTGATGGAAGGTTTTGGTTTGCCGATACTTGAAGCGATGAGTTGTGGCGTGCCCGTCGTGACTAGTCGTGGTTCGTCAACTCAAGAAGTTGCAGGTGATGCTGCTGTGCTTGTAGATCCACGTGATACGACGAGCATTGCTAACGGGATCACCGATGCGTTAAAACGCCGAGATGAACTTGTCGAACTCGGATACAACCGTGCAGCCAAGATGACCTGGAAAAATACTGCTATTGCCACAGCTGCTATTTACGACGAGGTGGTTGGGTGAGACAAATACAAATCGGTGTCAATTTACTGTGGCTACGCAGTGGTCAAGTCGGAGGCTCGCAAGAATATTTGCTTCGTCAGTTATCTGGCATGTCGCTAAACGAAAGCGCAAAGCTCGAATATCAAATCACACTGTTCGTACAGAATGGCTTTACTCAACATCACCCCGAGATAGCCGACATCTATAAATGTGTTGAGGCCCCAAAACATCAAGGTACACGTTTAGCGCGGATCGCACTTGAACAAACTTGGCTTGCAAACAAATCTCGCAAGTTCGATTTAATGCATCACGGTGGTGGAACGATGCCACGAATCGGAGCACGAAAAACAGTGTTGACAATGCATGACGTGCAGTATCTATCGTTTCCAGAAAATTTTAGCCGGGTGCGACTCACATATCTTCGCAAAGTTGTGCCTAACTCACTAGGTCGTGCATCGCTTGTGACAACACCGAGCAATTATGTGCGCGAATGTTTGATTAATGCCTTTGATTTGCCAAGTGAAAAAGTTTGTGTGGTTCGCCACGGCGTAGATCAATCTCTTGGTAGAGATGCAACAAGTGAAGAAGAATTACGCCAACGGCTGAGACTGAGTTCTAAAAAAGTTATTTTTCTGCCAGCGATCACTCATCCGCATAAAAATCACAAGTTTTTATTGCAATTAATGAACTCGCACTGGAGTGATAAAAATTTAGTACTCGTTTGCGCAGGGGGCAAAGGACGCTCTGAGGACGAATTTATGCGCGAAGTTCGTCGCCTTAATTTAGACGAGCGGATTGTGCGAATTGGCCGTGTATCTGATGGCGATAGAGACGGCTTGATGAAACTTTCAAGCGCGCTTGTGTTTCCGAGTTTGTATGAAGGCTTCGGTGCGCCAGCGATCGAAGCAATGATGCTTGGCACTCCAGTTATTGCTAGCAACTGTGCAGCCCTGCCAGAAGTTGTCGGTGATGCAGGTTTGGTTTTGCCACTTGATCTAGACGCATGGTCAGATGCATTGCAAATAGTCGACGCAAAACGCGATCAATTTGTGGCTGCTGGCAAACTTCGAGCGGCTGAATTTTCAGTCAAAAATTCTGGCAGTGATTTAATTAGTGCATACGAAACCGCTGTATCAAAGACGGTAAGCGATGTCTAAAAAATTGCGATTAATTGTTTTGTGCCCACATTTCGAGCCCGATATGGCACCTACAGGTGTAGTGATGTCACGAATTGTGCACGAACTTGCAAACCGCGGTCATGAACTTCACGTGGTTACTTCATTGCCTTGGTATCGCAAACATCAGGTCGAACAGGGCTGGTCTGGCGCATTATGGCGTGTCGAAAAAACTAACTGGGGCTCAATCACTCGTGTTCAGCCGTTCGCCGGAAAAACTAAAAGTAATCTGCTTCGCCGTGCAGTTGGTTTTATTTTATTTAGTTATCTGGTTGGTCTGCGTGCTTTGTTTGCGGGCAAAGTTTGGCGTCGCGTTGACGGAGTTTTGGCAATGTCGCCACCGCTAACCCTCGGGCTAATCGGTTGGCATACAAAATTATTTCGAGGTGGAAAGTTGGTTTTTAACATTCAAGATATTTTTCCGGATGCAGCAATCGAAACTGGCGCAATCACCAACAAGAAAATTATCTCATTTGCGTCTTGGCTTGAGCGAACAAGTTACAAGTGCTCCGATTCTGTAGTGCTGCTTTCTGATGATTTAGCAAACAATGTCCAGAGCAAGCTCGAGCAGAAGTTTCACAAACGCGTTAAAGTAATTCCAAATTTTGTTGACACTCAAGCAATTACACCGATGTCACGAATGACGAAGTATCGCACCGAACTTAGAATTGATGATGCGCTTGTGGTGATGTATGCCGGCAATGTTGGTTTCTCGCAATCACTTGAGATGCTGGTAAGCGCTGCTCGAGAGTTGCCGCAACTTATTTTTGTTATCAACGGTGAAGGCGCTGCACGCGAGTCATTGAAGAAATCTGCACATGGCCTGAGCAACGTTAGATTCGGTGACTATCAAGATGTGTCGCGGTTAAGTGAAGTTCTTGCAACTGGCGATATTCATGTCGTGCCGTTGAAGCGCGGTCTTGGTTCGGTGAGCGTTCCGTCCAAAACATATTCAATTTTGGCTTCAGGTCGACCAGTTCTTGCAGCAGTTGATTTAGATACAGAAGTTCCAAGAATTTTGGCGGCCGCCGATGCTGGAGTTTGCGTTGAGCCCGACAATTCGGCTGCATTTATATCCGCACTTAGAGCAATGACGCTTGACCCTAAAACACTTAGCGAAATGGGTGAGCGGGGACGAAAATGGGTTGAGAATCATGCCTCGCCAGCCTCGGTTGCGCAACGCTATGAAGCCTTGTACACGCCATAAGGCGGTAGCCTTTCTTCTTCGTGGCTACCTCATCTTCTGCTAAAAAAATCGCTCGACTGGCTGCAGTCAGCAAAAATCGCAAGGGCCGTAAGGTTCGAATGCAAGGTGGGGCATTATTTCCGACTGTGATTTTAGTTGTCTGCGTACTTGGCGTCGCACTAATCGCTTACTCTCGCCAAAGTCAAAGTCAAGTAAGCGCACTTGACACTGCAAACAAGAATTATTACACAGCATTCGGTGTCTACAAGTGCGATCAGTTTATTGATTCGTTGCCAGTGGGTCAAGAAGTCGGCGCAGATGCGGCAAGTCTCAAAGCCGGTGCTTACATCGAGTCAGCAGGCATTGTGCGTTGGGAGCCACAAGTTCTTTCGGGTGAGCGTCGCGCCAACTTGCAAGCAATTTTTGACTTGTACGGCATCGAAGTAACAAATGATTCGATTAAATTTCCAGAAACAATAAATAATGGCGAAGTGCTCGACGAGAGCGACACAAAGTGTGGTGACAAAGAAGCATCTGTGCAAGTTACGGTTTGGGATACATCAGTTTCTTCTTCGAAAGTTTCGATTGCCGATCTTGGCAATATTCGGCTCACAGGTAACGGAATGGCGATCACTCTTGCTTTCGTCGCAAAAGATGTTGAGCCACCGAAGCCAACTACGACGGCAGATCTAGACCTGCTAATTCTCAACTCTTAGGAAGATTCGACATGCACGCAGTCGTGCTAGTTGGTGGGTTTGGTACGCGGCTTCGACCGCTGACGTTTACGACGCCAAAGCCGTTGCTACCGGTAGGTAATCTCGCGTTGCTTGAACGCTTAATGACTTCACTTGCGCGTGGCGGGGTGACACATGCTGTGCTTTCGCTCGGCTTCAAACCCGAACCATTTTTGAAAGCGTTTCCAACAAATGTCTGTGCAGGAGTCGAATTAAGTTATGCCGTCGAAGATCGGCCGCTTGATACATCTGGCGCAATTGGATTCGCCGCACGCCAAGCAGGTATTCACAAACGTGGTGAAACTTTTGTTGTTGCTAACGGGGATGTGATCACAGATTTAGATGTTGCCGAACTAATTGCGTTTCATCGCGCGAGCAAAGCCCAAGGCACAATTCATCTCACACCGGTTGCTGACCCTTCTCAATACGGTGTTGTTGAAGCGCAATCAAATGGACAGATCATTCGTTTCGTGGAAAAACCCAAAGCTGGTGAAACTTTGTCGCGACATGTAAATGGCGGAACATATATTTTTGAAGCTTCAGCGTTAGAACGAATGCCTGGCACTGCACCACTTTCGATTGAACGAGTCACGTTTCCTGAAATGGCTAATGCTGGGGTGTTGTATGCGTTGGCGACAAATGATTATTGGATAGATGCTGGTAGTCCAGATACTTATGTCAGATGCAATGTTGAATTATTGTCCCGAAAAAGTATCTATAAAGTAGAGCCGGTTGATGCGAATGCAACTATTGACCCGAGCGCTGTAATCACCCAAAGCATGATTGGTGAAGGTTGTGTCGTGGGCCAGGGGGCACAAATCATTCGCAGTGTGTTGCTTCGTGGAGCAAAAGTTGACGCTAATGCTGTAGTTACTGACAGTGCTGTTATGGGACACGTCGGTGCGTTTGCCCAAGTCGCCTCATGTTTGATTGGCACAGACGGTGATGTAAATTCTGGAGCGGTGATACGAGATGCGAAAATTCC
>JAEMRY010000013.1 GCA_016463105.1 Ilumatobacteraceae bacterium
CTTGTTGTTCTGCTTGTCGTTGCGACGAGTTGCGCTAGTTCTGAGCAAACCTCAACTGGCCAAAGTATTGGCTGTGAACTGGGCGAAGTTATTGAAGGCAGGCCGCTGAATATTGCAACAACAGTCGCGCCGATCACGAGCATCGTGGCAAACATCGCCGGAGGCACAGCCTCGGTGATTACTGGTGTCGTACCAGAAGGTACCAATTCGCACACTTTTGAACCTAGGCCAAGTGATGCGGCCACGCTTGAATCTGCAGACATTATTTTTATCAATGGCCTAGTGCTTGAAGAACCGACAAAAGATCTTGCTTTGGCGAACATCAAACCTTCTGCGAATATTTGTGAACTCGGTAGTGAGATTTTGCCTGAATCCGAATATATTTATGATTTCTCATTTCCAAAAGAGGGCGGTAAACCAAACCCTCATTTATGGACAAACCCACCGATGGCAAAACAATATGCGCAAGTTGTTAGAGATGTGCTCGTGCGTCGCGATCCATCAAATGCGGCTACTTACGAGAAAAATTTCGTTGCATTCGCTGTGAAGATTGACGCACTTGACGATGCAATAAAAATTGCGACCGCGACCATCCCCGAAGATCAGCGCAAACTACTTACGTATCACGATGCGTATGCATATTTTGCAGTTAAATATGGCTTCACAGTAATTGGGGCGATTCAACCGTCGTCGTTTGATGAACCAACTCCAAAAGAAGTTGGCCAACTGATCTCGCAAGTGAAAAATCAAAACGTTAAAGCGATTTTCGGTAGCGAGGTGTTTCCGTCGACCATACTTGAACAAATCGGCGCCGAAACGGGTGTGCGATATGTCGATGTGTTGCGCGACGATGATTTAATTGGCAAACCTGGTGACCCAGAACATTCTTGGCTTGGGTTGATGCGTTTTAATTTCGCGACAATTGTTGAGGCACTCGGTGGCGATGCCAAGGCGTTGAACTCGCTTGATGTCAGCAACGTAGTTAAAGATGAGGCGAAGTATCCTCAATAAAACTGACACCCCGTTGATAGTTTGCGAACATGTTTCGTGCACATATGGCAACGCACCAGTGCTTCATGACGTGTATCTAAAAATTAATCGTCGAGAATTCGTTGGCATCGTCGGACCATCTGGTTCTGGCAAAACAACTTTGCTTAAGGCAATAATTGGCTCACAACCAGTCGCGCACGGCTCGATAACGATTGAACCTCAGTTAACAATTGGCTATGTGCCGCAAGTTGAAACAGTCGACTGGTACTTTCCGGTAACTGTTGAAGAAGTAATCGTGATGACTCGTGCCAAAACTAAATGGTGGCCACAAATCACAACTGCCGAGCGCAAAGCGGTGCGTGAAGTGTTAGAAAAACTTGGTATCGCCGATGTCGCGCATCGCCACATTCGCGAACTTTCGGGTGGGCAACAACAACGAGTATTTCTCGCCCGAGCAATGTTCTGTCAACCCGATATTTTGGTTCTAGATGAACCGACGGCAGGTGTCGATGTTCGCACGCGACACGAGATTTTGCATCTTCTTGCAGATTTGCACGAAGGCGGCTTGACGATTTTGTTAACGACGCACGACTTAAATGGTTTGGCGGCTCACCTTCCGAGATTGGTGTGTTTCAATAAAACTGTGCTTGCAGATGGCAATCCTCGCGACGTGCTTACTTCGCAAATTCTTGAAGCAACTTATGGTGCGCCAATGGAAGTTCTCGAGCATGGTGGAATGCCACTTGTGATCGATCACGGTCGTGTCGCAATGCGTGGAGAAGGCAAATGATTTTCGCTCTTGATTTACTCGAGCCGTATGGGTTTCAATTCTTTCGTAACGGCCTAGTCGTGGCAACGATTGCCGGTGCGCTTTGTGGATTACTCGGTGTTTTCGTAATTCTGCGTGGCATGAGTTATATCGGACACGGTTTGTCGCATGCAGTTTTTGGCGGCGCGGCGGCAAGCGCAGTGATTAAAGTGAATTATTTTTTAGGCGCAGGAATTTGGGGCATAGTTTCTGGTTTGCTGATCGCACGAGTTGCACGCCGACGTGTGATTGGTGCCGATGCCGCAATTGGTGTTGTTACGACGGCTTCGTTTGCGCTCGGTCTGGCACTGATGAACCGTTATGGTCAGGCATCAAAAAGCATTGAAGCAGTGCTATTTGGCAGCGTGCTCGGAGTAAAAGTCGTAGATATCTACGCTGTTGCACTTGTTGGCTTACTCGGTCTCGTCGTAGTCGTGCTCGGTTATCGCAAATTGCTTTTTTCAACTTTTGATCGTGATGTTGCTCAAGTCAGCAATGTTCGAGTTTCGCTGGTCGAGGCTGTGTTATTGGCGATGATTTCGTTGACAATTCTGGTGACTATGCGAGTGATTGGCACGCTGTTGATTTCGGCCTTGCTGGTGATTCCTGCAGCATCAGCCCGGATGACGACAAATAGTTTCTCAAGGATGTTGTGGATCTCACCGATCATTGGTGCGGTCACTTGTTTCGTCGGCATGAATTTGAGTTATCACTTAGATACATCTGCAAGCGCAACGATAATTTTGCTTGACGCTTTGGTGTTCGTAGTTGTCTATGCAGTTGCTGGCACGCGAAATCGTGCCAAGATGGCGTCACTCGCACATCTATAAATCTGCGCGCTGTCATAAGCGCGACTTAGCTAGTTCGAAAACTCCACTGAGCACCCTCAGGTGTATCACGAACCTCGACATTGAGCGCTGCTAGCCGGTCGCGAATGATGTCGGATAAATCAAATCGTTTATCACTTCGCACCTGAGTGCGTAAATCAAGTAGTACTTGCACGAACGGTCCGAGCACGTCGCGCGGGTCACGCAAGCCGCCAGTTGCCGCTGCAGCCAAACGCGTGATCATGCTGCGCAAAACTGCACGCGCGTGATCAGTTGCATCACTTTGCAGTGTGTCGCCCGACCAACCTGCGATCGCGTCGTCGAGTTCAAGTGTTGCTCGCGCCGCGCCATCGGCATCAGAACCGGCGAGCGCAGTTGCAAAAACTTGATTTAATCGATCAGTTGCTTCGCGTAAGTTATTGTCGAAAATCGCAGTTGCCACAGCCATATTCGCTGGCGCTGAAGTTTTTGATTGGCTAGTTGCTGTTTGTTTCGTGTTTCGTGTTGTCGCTGACGCTGGGTCACGTAATCGATCCACAGAAAATGTTTCGCCTGATGCAATTTGTGTAGATTCACCATCAACACGAATCGTTACGACTCCTTTGCCGACCACAGTTACGGTCTGCGTATCAAGATCAATAACCATGCCGGTGTGTTCATCTACTCCGAGTACATAAACATTGTCAGGCAGTTCGCGTTCAAGCATCGACAACCGTCGTTCGCCCATATAACAAAAACGAGTGTCGTGATGTCCACCTTCGGCATTGTTGTAATGCGGAATCAGCGCAACATTGACACCGATTTCTCCGAGAATATTTAGACCATCTAACCAGCGTGGGTCTTCACCAACTTTATAAATTTCGTAGACAGGCAAGGTGAAACGACCAAGCGTCAGCGCGGCTGCCGATGCAAAAGTCACGATCCCACCGTCACGCAGTTTTTTATTTAGTAAACCTGCGAGCGGCGTACCCGACCATTGACGCAACGCATATGTCGGAGAGCCAGGACCAGCAAAGACATAGTGTGCATCTGCAACTTTTTGCAAACCGCGTTCAACAGTCAGAGAATCAGCGCCGATTATTTCGGTGAGCCCCGCAACTTCAAGTTCAAGATTGATACTTGTTTGAAAATATTCAACGGCCTTAGTTGCGAGTTCTGGTGCATTTTCTTGAAATCCATACGGAGTGTCAAGTAAAACTGCGCGCGCTGGTTTTTGCAGTTTGCTCGCAAGCATTCGATGCGTTGTGACCATCGTTGGTGCAGTCTCGCCTGATCCCATTACGGCAAGAATGTGTGGCAGTGTCATCAGAAGAATCCGTCGGTTATGGCTGCATGCACAACCTGTGCGAAACGCTCAGGGTATTGCGCATGCAAGTCGTGATCAGCAGGGCTAAACCATTCAACCTTCACCTTGGGCACTAATTGCATGGCGTGTTCAATAGCACTGCGTTTTGTTTCACTAAATAGTCCACTTGGTCCTTCTGCTGGCACAAACATCACTGGCACAGTTATCTGACTATATATATGTGTCGGATGATGTTCCCATAATCCGCGCAAGACCATCATGTGTCGCTCAAGATTTAGCCATGGACGCAGAGTGCCATCGGGTAAATGTTCCATGCACGACATCGCGCCGTTGATTCCGGTTTCTGGCCAGTCGGGATGAGCACGTTTCAAATAATTTTTGAAATCCGTAATTCGTGTCCCGGCGATTGTTGGCGGGCGCAATGCAACGGCGCAGGCGTCCCACTCTGGGTAGTGATTTTGTAGCTCAAGAAATCCGCCATCAACACAAACAACACCGCTTACTAATTCGGGGTGTGTGTGCGCGAGTTCAAGAACAACATTGCCGCCCCACGATTGACCACAGACGACTGGTTGTGAGAACCCATCTTTGTTTATTTCGCGCAACAGTCCGGCCAAATCTTGTGTGACTGTCTGCATGTCATAACCAGATGTCGGTTTTTCGCTCAGGCCGTGACCACGAAGATCAACTGCAGTTACGAGATGTCCGAGTGCGCACAAGGCGAGTGCCGCGCCTTCCCACAACATTGCATTAGATGCCAGTCCGTGGACAAGCACGATTGGCGTTCGTGTGTGTGTCTCGGGTTTGCCCCATGTGACAGTTCGCAGACTAACGCCGTTCAAAGTGTCCACCAGATTGCTCTCAGACACTGTTTGATTTTCATGGCGAGAATTGTTCATTGCAATCAGGCTACGTGCGAAACGAGATGAAGAAATCTTCAAGCATTAATGCAATTGGCTCGTGAGATATTGTGTCGTTGTGATTTATTGCGGGTTACCTTTTGATTGATTCAGTTTTGGTGGCGAATTTTGTCGCTACATGTGTGATGACTGGCGTGATCTGGTTCGTTCAGTGGGTTCATTATCCATTGTTGGCGACCGTGCCGGTTGACGGCGCAGTCAAAGTCGCAGAGCAACACCAACGACGCACGGGGCAAGTGTTGGCGATACCAATGGCTGTTGAAGGCTTCACAACTTTGGGTCTCTTAATTAGTCGACCAGAAGGTGTGCAAATTATTTGGCCATTATTTGGCGCAGTGTTATTGGCTGTTGCGCTTGGCAGCACCGTGTTCTTCTCGGTTCCGTTACACGCAAAAATGGCAACAAACCCAACTGCAGAACTTGGTCAACGACTAGTCGCGACAAATTGGCCACGAACAATTGCATGGTCGGCACGAGCAGTCGTGTGCACGGTGATGCTTTGTCAGTCAGTCACGAAGATTTAATTTTGTGAGCTACGCCCAAGATTGTCCGCAACCCGTACGTCGTGCGGTAATGAAGCAAGGCTGGTATGACCTTGCGTATATTCACTATCGCTACAGCGTTGAAGATGTCGCGCGCATTTTGCCCGACGGTCTTGAAGTTGATGTTTGCGATGGCTCTGCGTGGGTCGGGCTAATTCCGTTTTCGATGCGTGGCATCGGTGTGCCGGGTTTACCATCGGTTCCGTATCTCGGTTCGTTCGCAGAAGTAAATGTGCGCACCTATGTCCGCCGCAACGGTATTCCTGGCGTGTGGTTCTGTTCACTTGACATCAATCGGCTATTGCCGGTTCTCGTCGCACGAACGACGTACACGTTGCCATATTGTTTTGGTCAGGCGAGCAACAAACGTGTTGGCGACGAATTGCATTCAGTAGTTAAGCGTCAGTGGCCACGTGGCGAGGCGCACACGAATATACATCTCAAAATTTTAGAAACGATCACTGAACCTTCTCCGCTTGAAGTTTTCTTAAGTGCTCGCTGGGGTCTATATACGACGACTCGAAGTGGCAACTTGCGTTATGCGCCGATTTCTCATCCACGATGGCAACTGCAACGAGCCGAGATTATTTCGTTAGATGATTCGCTGATTCAGGCCGCGGGATTCACCAAGCCAACGCTCAGTGAAAACGGTGAACCACATGTGATGTTTTCAAGTGGTGTGCCAGTCCGCGTCGGCTTGCCCCGACGCGCTTAGTAATAGCTTTCTAGCAAACCGGCTATCTAGTTTTTTGATGAACCTGGTCGATAGTTGTCGCGATCGGCAGCAGCTCGTAAGAGAGTCATACCGTAAACAAATGCACCAGTCATAACGATCAAGAAGATTACGCTTCCAAAACCAAATAGTGCGGCTAGCGACATGGTCAGTCCTTTGCGCTTTTACCTGATAGTAAAAATGCTCCAAGTGCAAGAATTGATGGCACCCAAACCCCAACATAGATTCCGTTCAGTCTGTCTTCAACAGAAGAACTCTGAAAGTAAAGCCAGACGCTCAGCACGAGGCTGGCTGCTGCTGATAAAAGGGTTGTAACTCGTAAAACGTTTTCAGGTTTCATTAGATAATTCCTCCGAGCCCCAACTCTAGACGACTAAAAATAAAGTTCTACGCATTGCATCACTTAATTCGGGAAGGATTTGGTGTGACCACTGTCAATAAAAACGTAAGAACTTTGGCTTCGTCGCGCCACTGGTCATAGCGGTCTGATTTTCCGCCATGACCAGCATCCATCTCACAATTAAATAACAATGGCTGGCGCATGCCGCCTAATGATCGCAATTTTGCGACCCATTTTGCTGGTTCGTGATAGCAAACTCGAGGATCATTGAGTCCGGCGGTCACATACATCGGTGGATAAGGCGCAGATATTGCGTTGTCATACGGAGAATACGAAAGCATGTAACTTGCCAACGGCTCAGATCGCGGGTCGCCCCATTCATCCCATTCATTAATAGTTAGCGGCAAAGATGGATCACTCATCGTATTGATTACATCAACAAATGGAACTTCAGCAATTGCTGCACCATAAAGTTTCGGCTCAAAAGTGATGCAGGCACCCACCATTAATCCACCTGCAGAACCGCCACGCACGCCAAGTGCGCCGGGCGCAACATGATTTGCATAAAGATGTCGAGCACAATCGTTGATGTCGTAAAAAGTATTTCGTTTATTGAGCAACTTGCCATCCAGATACCAATTTCGACCGCATTCGCCGCCACCTCGCGGATGCGCGAGTGCCCACACCCAGCCTCGATCGAGAAGCGATAGTCGTGCAACAGAAAACCACGGTGGAACCGAAGCCTCATATGAACCGTATGCATACAACAATCCAGGTCCGTTAGAACCTGGTGGTGTTGATTTGTGTCGCACGATGTCAAGTGCGATTCGTGTTCCGTCTTTGGCGGTGACCCACTCGCGAACAGCAACATAGTTTGAGAGATCAACATTCGGCACGATTTGTGTTTTTGCAATAGTGCGTTGATTAGTTAAAAGATCATGATCAAAAACGGTATTTGGTGAGATTAGTGATTCAGTTGTGTATCTATAAGTGTTGGTGTCCCACTGTGGGCAGTACTGTCCACCAACTTCGTGTGGCTCGTTGCCAGTGTGCAGAGTTGTAGTTGCTCCATCACGTTTAATGAGCGTCAGAGTTTGTTGCGCATTAACCCAGCGATGCAATATCAGGTGACTTTTAAAAGTATCTATATGGGCAATACGTTGACCAGGGGTGTGAGATACGAGTTCAGTCCACGAATTTGGATCACTAATCGGCGCAGTCATCACTCTAAAATCAAGTGCATTGAGATTTGTTAAAACAATAAATTGATCACCCCAATGATCAAGTCTGTATTCAACTTCATCACTTCGCGGTCGCACGAGCGCAAGCGGTTGAGTCACGTCGTGTGCCGAAAGTAGCCGGCACTCGGTCGTGATCCGACTTGAGCATTCAACAATTATCCATTCCCCAGATCGCGTCAGCGAGATCTCAACATTGAATCGTTCATCATCTTCTTGAAAAATCAGAACATCTTGACTTTGCATTTCACCAATTTTGTGCCGCCAAACTTTATTCGGACGCATTTGTACATCATGCGTCAAATAGAACAAGTACTTAGCATCATGTGACCAGACGACGCCTGAGTTATTTGTGTTGATCAAAGTATCAGCGATGTCAAGATTGCTTTTTAGATCTCGAATTTTTATCGTGAATTGCTCACTGCCGTCTGTCTCGTGCGACCATGCCAAAAAGTTATGATCTGCAGTCAATTCAAAAGCACCCAAACCAAAAAATTCAAATTGCTTAGCCTCAAGATTTTCGTCCAGCAGCAAACTTTCTGTCGCAGTCTCTAAAGTTTTTCCACGAGTATGAATCATGTATCCAGCGCCCGCAATAGTTTGCTGTGCATACCACCAATCGCCGAACTGCACCGGAGCAGAAGTGTCATCCTCATGCATTCGTGATTTGATTTCGGTGAATATATCGTCAGTCAACGATTGGCGTTGTTTAAACCATGTGTCAGCAAATTTATTTTCTGCCACCAAATAAGGGATCGTTGCAGGATTCTCTTTATCGCTCAGCCAAGCCCAAGGATCTTGTACCGAACCCGTAACGCGAACCTGAACAAACGGATATTGCGGTGCGATTGGGGCAGAGTCATTCTCGTACGAGTGTGCAGCCACTCCTGAAATATAGACGAGTTAGGTGTACGACTACAGGTGATTGAGTGGTCCTGCGGCCTTGATAATTAAGCGAACCGTTGGGGTCACGAGATAGCTCAAAGGTGTTTCTATCTGCTCGATAACTTCAACTTGTTGCGGATCTGCCCCAGCCTCAATAGCTCGATTACAAGCCATGGTTCGTCCGTTGGCGACCGCCGTATTAAATCCGTCGTCGATTTGAACTACTCCTTGCCAATGTCCACTGACCCAGGCAATAGCCGCACCAATTGCATTGGCGACGTCGCCGTTTTCTGGATAAATAACTTGGGACACGCCTTTGATGTCATCTGGAATGAGAGATGCAGCGCCACCGACTGCAACTAATGGAAGGTGAGTGTTGCCGAGTGTGACTTGATCAATGGAGTCTGCAATAAATTCATTTACGTTTCGCAATGCTGATTTGAGTCGGGCCAATTCTGATGCTTGAACATTGTGAGTACCAAGTTCGAACCGACCTTCAACCACTAGAGCGTCGCTCAAAGTTGGAGTGCTGCCACCGTAAACCAATGCGTCAGAAGTGAGACGATAGCCAACCGATTTCGGGCCAACTATTGGTTGCTCTGCAGTGCCAGAGATAATCGTTCCGCCACCAATGGCAACTGAAAGCAAATCTGGCATTCGAAAATTTGTTCGCACACCACCAATTTCTACGGCAGCAGCAGATTCGCGAGGGTACCCATTAACAAGCACACCGAAGTCTGTAGATGTTCCGCCAACATCAACCACAATTGTGTTGCTGAGTCCGCTTAAGAATGCTGCCCCGCGAAGAGAGTTTGCGGGGCCCGAGCCAATCGTCAAAATCGGGAATCGCTTGGCAAAATCTAGCGCCATTAATGTTCCGTCATTTTGTGCCAAGAGCATCTCGACTGCAAGACCTGCACCGTCAATCACATCTTGCATCGCAGTGATCACTTGGCCGACAACACCAAAGAGGGCTGCATTGAGAATCGTGGCGTTCTCTCGTTCAAGCAAACCCAAACTGCCGATTTCATGACTTAGTGAAACCGCCACGTTACTGCCCAGTACTTCTTTTACGATTTCGTGCGCGCGCACTTCATCTTCGGGTGATGTTGGACTAAAAATGCTCGTGATCGCAACCGCATCTACATTTCTAGCAACACCAATCAAGAATTTTCTGATGCCGTCTTTGTCAAGAAGCGAAATTCGTCGACCATCAACGTAGTGTCCACCTCTCAGAATGCAGGTGTCAACGCACACTGCATCTCGCAAGTCGCGTGGCCACGACTCCATTGGCTCGAGTGAAAGTGAGGCTGGCGCTCCAAGACGAATCGCCGCAACTCGACCTAGTGATCGTCTTTCTAAGATTGCATTTGTTGCATGAGTAGTGCCGAGCATTATCCGTCTAATGCGATGTGCGTCTGGCCCGATAGAGCTGATCACATTTGATAATGCGGCTTTCATGCCCAATCGGACATCAGCGGTTGTTGCTTGTTTCGTTCGAGCAAGGATTCGGTTATTTGCATCCAGCACAACTGCGTCGGTGTTGGTGCCACCAACATCCATGCCAACTCGCAGATCGAGTTTCATCGTGGCGAATTCTCAACTGGAACGTACTCAATGTCGTATCCGAATGCTCGAGGGCCAACGGTTTTTAACCCTTGTGCAGTTCTCCAAAGTGGATCACACGGCCAAGCCATCGCAGTTACTCGCATTGCATATTTCGCTTCCTCGGTAGAAATCGCGGCACCTGTTTGAGTGTCTAGTACTGAAATCAAATCAGGCACACTTGCAAGGACGCGACCATTTTCTGTTGCGATGAGATTTTCGTTTTGTATTTCGATTCGGACTTCTCGGTCGGCGTCTATTCCGGTTCCGCTGATAGTGACACTTCCACGAACGAAACCAGCATCAGTGCGACGTTTAATTTCAGAAATCTTGCCGGTGATTAATGTTTGTGCCCCGAGCAATAAACTTAATTTTCTTATTGGGTCTGTTGATCCACGCACTGCGCGACCTATCTCAATCGCCGTACTTAGTGAACCGACAATCACATTGCCGATCATCGTTGCTGCGGGGTTGATGTAGTCAGCCATTAACGCAACACCTCCAGCTGCAATGGTGAATGCTCGCGAGTCTGATTCTGCTGACGCGCCGCTTGTGGGCGTGATGGTCACGACGTTGCCTTGAAAGTCGACGAGGATGATCGGCGTCAGGGGCAGACCGCGCACAAAAAATGAACCCATTTGAACTTCTGGAAACGCCCGACCCATCGTGTCTGCATCGACAATCGGCAATCCCAGTCGACTTGCCCACATAACGGGCTCAACGCCGTTCGAGCCACCAATTTCACTCGCCATTATTGCAACGACTGGTTTGTTGAAAACGCGCTCAACTTCTTGGCGCAACAAATATGCCTCTCCGCCGTTGTTCAACATCTCAAACGAAATTGTGGGTGCACCGATGCCGCAAATCGGCATCACTAAGCCATCTGCAGGTAGGTCTTTGAGTTGGACAACCTCTACAGATCCGAATTTTCGTATCGCGCTTCGGGTTTCAAGAATTGCGCCACCGACACTTCCACCACCACCTGTTCCAAGAAGTGCGCACCCAAAAGCCAAGTCTTCAATATCGTCATCGGTTATCTCAGTGATTTTTTCTTTCGATATGGCCACGCCTTCAATATATATATTGATAGTGCGTCGCTGAGCAGGTTTGGGCCTCCAACCGTTGTCGCGGTGTGTGTCATACTTAAGTCAAGTCAAAGTTGGGGGACAAATGAACAAGAATCTCTTTAAAATTCTCGTCGCACTAGTAGTTGGTTTTGCAGCCTTGGCTGTCTCAACGTCGACAAGTGTGTCTGCCGAAGGTGAGTTGACCTTCACGGTGGGAGTCACCCAAGATATTGATTCGCTCAATGTGACAGTTGGATTTTTGGTGATTGATTATGAGATTTGGAATCTCACGCTGCCATCACTGACGAGTAAAGCCGCATCAGATTTTTCAATTCTGCCGTATATGGCCGAATCGTGGACAGGTAGTGAAGATGGCCTGACGTGGACGTACAAATTGCGCAGTGACATGAAGTGGAGTGACGGTGAGCCAATGACTGCCGACGATGTGGCTTACACGATCACCAGGTCGGTGGCAGATGGCTGGTGGAATCACACTCCGGTGACGGGCAACCTGACTGCAACTGCAACCGATGCAGAGACTTTAGTTGTGACGTCATCTGTGCCAGACCCAAAGTTGCCAATACTTGATGTGTACATCGTGCCTAAACACATTTACGAAAAAATCTCCGCTGAAGAACTACCGAATTATCTTGCCGACGACAATGTTTCTGGCGGCCCGTTTCAGATTGTTGAGCGCAAGGAGGGCGAGTTCGTCCGACTCGTTCAAAATCCAAATTGGTTTGGCAAAGAGCCAGCAATAGAACAGTTGATTTTTCGAACATTTGAAACGGCTGAAGCCCAATACAACGCCATCAAAGCGGGTGATTTAGATGCGGTTGACGACGTACCTGTCAAAATCTTTACATCTTTGGAAGCAGGTGATGAACCGAACATCATCGGAATTGCCGGAAACCAAGGTTCCTTCAGCTACCTAGCGATGAATTCGAGTTGCCCAACAGGTATTGGTGATGGACACGTCGCACTGAAAGATCCCAATGTGCGTCGAGCAATCAACTGGTCTCTTGATCGTGAACTGATGGTTGACAAGGTGTTGAATGGTTTTGGAAAACCTGCTGTCAGCATTTCGGCTTCTGCGAACCCTGCTTTTGATTATCAGGTTGCGGCAGATCAAACATATTCATACGACCCTGCTCGGGCAAAGGCACTTCTCGACGAAGCAGGATGGAAAGATACCAATGGCGATGGGGTGCGTGACAAAGACGGAGTTGAATTGAAGCTCCGCTATTTTGATCGCTCGATTGGTGGTGCATCAGACACGACACCATTCATCACAGGTTTCTTGAAAGATGTTGGCATCGCAACTGATGTCAAGACCTTTGATGAAGACAGCCTCGGAGCGATTCAGGCGAAAAGCGAGTTTGACCTATACACATGGGGTTGGTCTCCGTATGCCGATCCGGACAACATGTTGTCAAACTTCACAACCGCCGCGGTACCAACCGATCCAACAGTTGGAGGATATAACGACGGCAACTGGTGCAATGCAGAGTATGACGCGCTTTATGCGAAGCAAAAAGTAGAACTAGATCCAGTCAAGCGCGCCGACATGATTCAACAGATGCATAAAATATTTGCAAACGATGGCCCGTACGCGGTGCTCTACAAGTACGACAACTTGCAAGCATTTCGTTCGGACAGGTGGCAGAACTTTGTGCGACAACCCGCCGAAGTTGGACCGATCATGTTTACTCAGACCTCGACTGGGTATCTTGATTTGGAGCCAATTTCTGGTGGCAGCGGCGGTGGTGGAACCAACACGATTGTCGTGATTGGTGTAGCACTTGTTGTTGCTGGTGCCGTATTCACTCTCGTGCGGAGTCGTCGAAAGAAAAGTGCAGACGATCGCCAGTAGCAATCATTGGCGAGTAGTCATTGATGAGTAATCGCTATGTTATAAAAAAGATTATTGGAGCACTGCTGACGCTGTTTGCAGTTGTTGTCTTCAATTTCTTTTTGTTTCGGATTGTTGATCGGGATCCATTATCCAAATATCGAGGCCGCAGCAAACTCAGTTTGGAGCAACGTGAGGCGATGATTCGTCGGATGGGCTTGAGTGGTTCCAAATGGGATCAATTTGTGGTCTATATCAAATCGACGTTAAGGCTTGACTTTGGAAGATCATTCGACTCGACTCGACCAGTGTTGCGTGAAATCGCCGATCGGCTTCCGGCAACGTTGATCTTGGTTGGTATTTCAACGGCTCTGACCATCGGTATCGGTTTGTATATCGGGGCAAAGGCTGGATGGGCGAGAGGGAGTCGATTTGATCGGGTGTCAACCTCTGGGACGATGGTGCTGTACGCAACTCCTGAATTTTTTTTCGGCATGTTGCTGCTCGCAATCGTGGCAGGGCGCACTGGGTGGTTTCCTACTGGCGGGTTACGAGATATCGGGGCAAATTATGGCTTCGTCGATTCACTTTTGGATAGGGCTCACCACTTGGTTCTGCCATCGCTCACACTCACACTCGGTTACTTGGGTTCGTATTCGCTGATCATGCGTACGTCCATGTTGGAAACTCTTGGTGAGGATTATTTAACCACTGCGCGAGCGAAGGGTTTGAAAGAGAGTGATGTAATGACGCACCATGCCGTTCCAAATGCGTTGTTGCCGTCGGTGTCGGTAATTGCAATCAGTTTTGGCTTTGTCATCGGTGGCGCAATCACGACTGAAACTGTTTTTTCGTATCCAGGCCTTGGTCTTGCCACGGCAGACGCCATTCGCAATACCGATCTGCCGATGCTGCAGGCTTTGTTTTTGGTTGCAAGTGCTGCAGTGATTTTTTTGAATCTCGTTGCTGACTTGACTTATGGATTGCTTGACCCTCGAATACGGCACTCAACATGAGTGATTCGGTCGCATCAATATCTCCTCGTGGGATGACATGGGCGAGGCGCAAACGAGCGTTGGCACGGGTATGGCGCGAACTCCGCAATGATCGGTCGGGCTTTTCGGGTTTGCTCATACTCCTGGGATTTGGGTTGGTCGCGTTGTGTGCTCCGCTGATTGCAGACCGATCGCTCTTGTTGGCCGCCGCAGGACGCAATAACCCCGATCTTGCCGGCCCCAGTGCAAAGTTTTTGCTCGGTACCGATGACATCGGTCGAGATATCTTGGCGCAATTGGTGTGGGGCTCTCGCGTATCGCTTTTTATTGGCATCTTTGCCACAGTCGTTGCCGTTCTAATCGGTTCGTTAGTTGGGCTCGTGGCGGGTTATGTAAAAGGAAAAGTTGCAACGGTGCTTTTAGCAATTGATAACTTTTTTCTTGTTGTCCCATTTTTGCCATTGGCAATTGTGCTCGCAGTTATCCTCGGGCGATCTCCAGTGACACTCGCGCTCGTGATTGGTTTCACTTCTTGGGCGGGTAGTGCACGACTCGTGCGTGCTCAAGTGTTGTCGTTAAGTGAGCGCGGCTATGTTGAGCGTGCTCGCGCACTTGGTGCTAATTCTCGCCACGTAATCTTGCGTCACATTCTTCCTGGCGTAGCACCGTTAATTATTGCTAATGCCACATTGATTGTGCCTGGCGCAATTTTGACCGAGTCAACGTTGTCATTTCTTGGTTTTGGAGATCGGCTCTCTCCAAGTTGGGGAAAATTACTTGATGGTGCTCAATCGAGCGGATCAATAACGCTTAACGCGTGGTGGTATTACTTGCCACCAGGTCTTTGCATCATTACTGTCGTACTTGCATTCACATTATTCGGACGCGCACTCGAACGAATTTTTGATCCACGTTTGGCTGGACGATGATTGACTCAACAGTGCTTAAAGTACGAGACTTGTATGTTACATATCAATCTTCGTTTGGGCCTGTCCCTGCTGTGCGTGGTGTTGATTTAGATATTGCTTTAGGTGAGACACTCGGCTTAGCCGGCGAATCAGGTTGTGGAAAATCAACTTTGGCGATGGCACTGTTGCGCCTTGTTCCGCCTACAACGCAGATTTCGGGCTCAATACTGCTGGATGGTCAAAATGTTTTGACGATGAAGCCTGGGCAACTGCGCCTGGTGCGTTGGGCCCAAGCCTCAATTGTTTTTCAAGGTGCACAACATGTGCTCAATCCGGTTCAGCGAATTGGTGCGCAAATTGATGAAGCAATTCAGTTGCACCACGGTTCGACATCCTCAACTGTGCGAGAGATGTTGGCGCTAGTTGGATTAAGCGATACTCGTGCTGACGATTACCCCCACGAATTATCCGGTGGGCAAAAGCAACGGGTGATGATTGCTATGGCGCTTTCTTGTAATCCACTTTTAATAATCGCCGATGAGCCAACTACGGCTCTTGACGTGATGGTTCAGGCACAAATTTTGCAACTACTTGACAACATCAAACGCGAACGTGGTCTGTCAATGTTATTTATTACACATGATTTATCTGTTTTGTCTCATAACACTGATCGGGTTGCAGTTATGTATGCAGGACGAATTGTCGAAGTTGGTCCTGCCGAAGAACTTTTGCGCGGATCAATTCATCCGTACTCACGAGCACTCGCTGAATCTTTTCCAATTATTGGAGACCCGAAGTCGCGTCATCAACCCAAGGGTTTGGCCGGAGATCCACCAGACCCGAATTTGCTGCCGTCTGGATGCCCATTTCATCCTCGATGCAATGTGGCTATAGATAGTTGCAAAAGTATTGATATTAAATTGAGTGCAGTCGCGAAAAGTGTTGATCGTCAAGTTGCCTGTGTGCATGCAAATGACGAAAGTCGGTCAGTGAAATGAGTTCAAACAAGCAATATTCGGGTAACGCATTGCTTGAGCTTCGAGATGTTCATGTTGCTTATCCATCGCGTCGTCGTGGTGGCTCGGTTGCTCGTGCTGTGGATGGTGTGCAACTCACTTTGCAACCCGGAGAGATAGTTGCACTTGTCGGTGAATCAGGTTGCGGAAAAACAACTCTGGCCAGAGCGATTCTGGGTTTGCAACAGTTGTCGCAGGGCACGATTCAATTTGATGGTGAGTCGATACCCACAGATGCGGCAGGCAAAAAGTTATTCAGGCGTCAAGTGCAGATTGTGTTTCAAGATCCAACTGCCAGCCTCAATCCGCGTCAGTCGGTCTATGAAATTGTCGCAGAAGGTTTAAGAATTCACGGCAATTCAGAAAATGAACACAAAATTGTCAGCGCGGCGCTTGAGCGTTGTGGCTTGCATCCCGCAGATCGCTACTTGTTGCGCTATCCACATGAACTTTCTGGTGGGCAACGCCAAAGAGTTGTTATTGCTGGAGCAATGGTGCTTGAACCACGACTACTTATTGCTGACGAACCAGTTTCAAGTTTGGATGCGTCTGTTCGAGGAGAGATCTTGAAACTCTTGCAAGATCTTGCGCGAGATAAAAATATGGCTGTTTTAGTGGTGACTCACGATCTTGGTTTGCCGTGGAATATCGCTGATCGAATTGCTGTGATGTATCTCGGACGCATAGTTGAGATCGGCACAACCGAAGACGTACTTGCCAGACCAAAGCATCCATACACCCGAGCATTGCTGTCTGTAGTACATGAGCATCTACAACTCGAACAACAAATTCTTAAAGGTGATACACCTGACCCAACTTCGATTTCGCGTGGCTGCAGGTTTAATCCGCGTTGTCCGATGGTTCAATCGGGCGAAGCAGAAAGACTGGGTATTTTGCAAAAGTGTTTAAACGACGATCCAGTTTTACCGAATAAACAAAATAACGATCACATTGCCGCGTGTCACGCACTTAATATCTAAAGTAATCGACGGGGGATAACGCGTTTCCATTGGCGCTTAGCAAACTCAACGCCATCGAGTTTTGCATCAACTTCAATTGTCACTTGAAATGTTTCGGTGTCACTATTCATTTGTAATCGAGCTTCGACAAGACATGTCGCCTCAGGCCACGCAAGTTCGTAGCGAGTGATCGCAGTTACCCAAGAGTTTGCAGGGTCAACGGTCGAAACACCAACCTCGCCGGCGTATAACTCGTCTGCAGTTCCTGCATCTCGAATAGAACTGTGTCCACCATATGAAGTGCGTGCCGTTGTGATTCGCCGCAAAATATCTCGCTCAACTCGCCACTCAGTTGGCAATGAAGTATCGGTAGTCGGCTCGATTGCTTGAGTCTTGTCAGGCTTTATTACGGGCGCAAACATCGGAGTGCCTGCACCTTGCCCTTCAACGACTGAAAGATTTAGTTCGAGCGATTGACGCTCAACTTGCAAACTAAATTGTTGCGGCGGTGACCAAATATTTGGCCAATCAGCACCCGTAATTGAAAGCCGAATCTTGTGCCCAACTGGAAAGACCCAAGATGTCGCTTCGAATTCGATTGTTATGTCTTCGAACTTGCCAGGCGTGAGCGCCGTTGGATTAGTTGATGATTTGCGATGACATAAATTAAGAAATCCACGTGTCACTAGTGCAGAAGTTCCATCCGGAAATACATCACAAAGTTTGACGCTCAATGATGCCACTGGTTGGTCAACTGCGAGACGCAATTTCGCGAGCGCATGCCCAATAACTTCAATTGAATTTTTGTCTACTGGCCATTCGTAAGTCAGCGACCATGCATCATCTTCGCGTTGATCATCTGGCTGACCCCATGGCAGACCACCCGCGCACGAGTTCCATGCCGCCGCACCGACATCTGATTTTGTTGCGATCACATCAACGCCAGGGCCAGCGATAGTTAAAACTTTTGTTTGCAATCGTTTCGGTGGCCATGTATCTTCATAGCGCCATTCTCCGTTGAACATCGCCAAGTCAGGATTTGGTCTTGTCGAATGTCGAATAAATATCCGTATTGGTGGTTCGCTAGGCACAGTTTTTTTATTCGCCTCATCAGAATTTTTTAGCCAACGATTAAACCAGACAATCATTTCTGCAACAAGATCAATGTGTGGACCAGGCCTCGATGTTGAAGGCGAACTGTGACTCCATGGACCAAGTAACAAAGATTTCTCACACTTCAAGGCTTCAAAAGTTCTGAAAGTATTATTCCGATATCCATCGGCCCAACCGGCAACAATCATCGTCGGGCATTCGATGCGTTCGTAATCTGGTCGTAGCGAACCATGTCGCCAATACGGTCCATCATGTTGCTGCTCTAACCAGTTCAACAGCCATGGTTGGTTTTTTTCGAATCTCATCTTCCATTCTTCGAGCCAGTCATCACCAAATACGGCAGGGACTGGCGGCAATAAATTGCACGCAGTCATATAGTGGCAATAATCAACGAGATCAATGGCTCGAAGTGATCCGCCCATGTAGTGTCCGTCGTCGGTGTATCGATCATCAGTTGCATAGATTGCGCAAATAGCTTTAAGTGCTTTAGGTCTCGTGCAGGCTGCTTGAAGCGAGTTGAAACCCGAATAGCTATAGCCAAACATTCCAACTCGACCGTTTGACCATGGTTGTGTCGCGAGCCAATTTATTACATCTGCAAGATCATCAAGTTCGCTCAACGGGTATTCATCTGTGGCAACACCATGCGAACTTCCAGTACCACGCAAGTCGAGGCGACAAACTACGAAGTTTCCCTCACTCGCGAGTCTCAAATATTCTTCACTGTGTGATGATGCAGTTAAATCATCCTTGCGATATGGCAATGCTTCAAGCAGAGCCGGAAACTTGCCCACCCCATTTGTGGGCATATAGATATCGGCGGCTAGCCCAATGCCATCGCGAACGGTGATCGTGAGACGGGTGGGCTTCATTGATTTCACTCTACGATATAAGTCATGTTGGAAGCATCGTTGAACCGCGATGCGTATGTCAGTAATGATGTTTGGGCAAAAGAGCAACATAAAGTTTTCGCGTCAAATTGGGTTTGTGTTGCACGCCAACTAGAGATCGCCGAAGTTTCTGGTAGCTATCGACTCGTTGACTTACAGGGTGAACAAGTTTTAGTTGTCCGTGGTGCAGATACAAAGTTGCGGGCGTTCGTCAACATGTGTCGTCATCGCGGAACAGAACTCGTTGACTCAACAGACTTAAATGCAGCCCAAGGTTGCTTCGGTGCACTCATTAAATGCCCATATCACAGTTGGACATACAACGTAGATGGATCTTTGCGCGGAGCGCCGTATTTAGACGATCTTGATTTTTCAAATCACAGTTTGCTGCAACTCGAACTAGATATCTGGGGCGGATATGTATTTGTTCGACAGATCCCAAATAAAAAATCACTCAAAGACAGTCTCGGTGAGATTGCCGGTCGGGTCAAAAATTATCCGCTCTCCGAACTTGTTTCAGCAAAAACATTTACCTATCAAGTTGGCGCTAACTGGAAGGTCTTGGCAGAAAATTACAACGAGTGTTATCACTGTGGACCAGTGCACCCAGAACTTTGTGATTTGGTTCCTTCGTTTCGACAAGGCGGAGGCTCAGATTTAGATTGGATTGATGGTGTACCGCATCGCGAAGGCGCCTACACATTTACATCTAGCGGCACAACAACGCGAAAGCCATTCGCTGGTTTGTCGGCTACCGAACTCGTAAATCACAAAGGCGAACTTGTCTATCCGAATCTATGGTTGTCGTTGGCTTGCGATCATGTTGCATCTTTCGTGCTTTGGCCCAACGGTCCGGCACACACGACGATTGTCTTTGATTTGTTGTTTCATCCTGATCAAATTGCGCAACTTGATTTTGATCCGAGCGATGCATTTGATTTTTGGCACGTTGTGAACTTGCAAGACTGGAATATTTGTGAGCGTGTGCAACGCGGAATGACTTCTAAATTTTTCACTCAGGGGTTATTTGCCAAAATGGAAAATCCAAGTTTGGATATTCGAGAATGGTGGCGAACCGAGATGGGCGAAAAGTGAAAACAAATCGAACCGTCGACCACCTTGTCATCGGTTTAGGCGGCTTGGGATCTGGCGCGGCCTACTGGTTGGCGAGGTTGGGTCAAGAGGCTGGACGAGATGATGTGATCGTTGGTCTTGAACAATTTGAACTCGGTCATGATAAAGGCGCAAGTCATGACCACTCAAGAATTATTCGATATTCGTATCACACAACAGAATATGTGCGTTTGGCTAGTGAGGCTTATGAGACTTGGGATGCAGTTTCATCAGAGGCAGGCGAAGAACTCGTAGTTCGCACCGGCGGAATTGATTTGTTTCCAAATAATTCGGCGATTCCAATTACTAGTTATACAAAAAGTCTTGATGAGGTTGGCGTTGCATATGAAGTTTTAGATGCATCAGAGACAATGCGTCGATATCCACAATTCAAATTAAAAAGTGATGTCGTCGCGTTATCGCAAGCAGACACCGGCATTGCGCCCGCGATAAAAGGCACCTCTGCACACCATCGTTTGGCAGCAAAACGTGGTGTCGAACTTTATGCGGGTGTGGCCGTAGAAAAAATCATCAGCGATGGTGCCGGCGATCTAACAGTTGTAACTAGAGACTGCATCTATCGCACAGGCTCGGTAATCATGTGTGCCGATGGTTGGACAAATGAACTTCTTAAAGATCTGGATGTTCAGATTCCACTTGAGGTGACTCGCGAGCAAGTTGTTTATTATCCGACACCAGACACAGACCTCAAAAGTTTCGCAATCGGTTCGTTTCCGGTTTGGATATGGATGGACAATCCGTCTTTTTATGGGTTTCCTGTTTATGGAGATCTTGCAGCAGTCAAAGCAGCAGAAGATGTTGGGGGACAACCAACCACAGCCCGCACTCGTAGTTTTGAGACTGATGATGCCGCTTTACAACGCTTAACTAATTTTCTTGGTCAAACTCTGCCAGCAATGGTTGGCACGACAGCGCCGCGAGTCAAAACTTGTCTATACACGTTGACCAGAGATCGAGATTTCGTACTTGACACAGTCCCTGGTCATCCTGGTTTACAAGTTGGTCTAGGTTCAGCCCACGGTTTCAAATTCGCGTCGTGGTTTGGAAGATCGCTTGCAGAGCGTGCGCTAACTGGCACAACACGAAGTGCAATTCATCCATTTCGTTTTGACCGACCAGCGATCACCGATCAAGACTTTGTGCCGAATTACATGACCTGATGGAGTACAGCCTCGCCGAAGCATTTGACGAAGCATCAATACCGACACTGTTGATGTGTTTGGTTCAGATAACTGGTGACGAATCATGGCTGCGAGAGCCTTTTTTGCCGAAGCGAGATACAAATTTATTCGCAGATGAGTCTGGTGGCATCGCCGAATCGGCACAACAACAAATTCGTGACGCGCTCGTGACCGTGCTTGGCGAAATATCTGCTGGTCAACGAGAGATGCCATCGCCACCCAACACTGAATTGTTTACAAAAATGATGAGTCTTTGTGTGGCTGAAGAAGTTGAGCCAGAGTATGCGCCGATGATGATGGAGGCGATGGGTTTTATCCCTCGGGATGTCAGTTGGAAGAAGCCATTAGCAGTTCCACACGAAACTCTTGCAGATTTTAATGTGCTGATAATCGGCGCCGGATTTTCTGGTATTTGTGCGGCGATCAAACTTGATCAACTTGGAATTCGCTGGATAATGGCGGATACAAATGCCGAGATCGGCGGCACTTGGCTCGTGAATGATTATCCAGAAGCAGGGGTTGATACTCCTAATCATTTTTATTCGTTTACATTTGCGCCAAATCATCGTTGGCCTCGCTACTTTTCAAAACGAATTGATGTTTTAAATTACTGTAAGTCAGTTGCCGAAAAATTCAAAGTTGCTGACCGTATTAGTTTGAACACTGAAGTTGTCTCTACGACATGGGACGAAGCGTCTAAAACATGGAAGGTTGTGTTGCGCGATCGGCACGGCGAGTTGCGCGAGACTCGAGCCAACGTAGTTATCTCTGGGGTCGGGCAACTCAATCGACCAAAGAAGTCTTTCATTAAGGGCCTTGAATCTTTCACTGGCCCTTGCTTTCATTCGGCACAGTGGCGTCACGATGTTGATCTCTCTGGCAAGCGTGTGGCGATAATCGGCACTGGGGCCAGTGCGATGCAGATTTTGCGTACGGTTGCGTCGCAAGCCAGCGATGTGACAATTTTTCAGCGGTCACCGCAATGGGTGCGACCAAGCAACGACTATCACCGTGATGTCAAACCACAAACGATGTGGCTGTTCGAGAACGTACCGTTTTATTTTGACTGGTATCGCTTTGGTCTTTTCTGGAGATTTGGAGATGGTTTATTGCCAACTCTGCGCCGAGATGAAACTTGGCCGCATCTGCAGAGATCAATGAATTCACGCAACGATAAACATCGAGTACAACTCACTGAATATTTGCTCGCACAACTTGATGGTCACGCTGATTTAGTAAATAAAACTTTGCCCGACTATCCGCCGTATGGCAAACGAATTCTCGTTGATAACGATTGGTATAAATCTCTCAAGCGTGAAAATGTCGAACTGGTTGCGTCTGGAGTAGATCATGTCGAGGGCAATCAGATAGTTGCCCTCGACGGTTCGTCGCGCCAAGTCGATGTGATAATTTTGGCGACTGGTTTTGAGGCCGGCAAGATGCTTGCTTCGGTAGCGGTGACGGGTCGCAACGGCATCACATTGCGTGAAACTTGGGGAGACGATAATCCGCGCGCATATAAAGGTATGACGATGCCGAACTTTCCGAATTTGTTTTGCTTGTATGGACCAAACACCAATGTGGCCCATGGCGGCAGTGTGATCTTTCAAGCTGAATGCCAAATGCGATATGTCACGAGTTGCATCACGCAGATGATTGAGTCGCAAGTTTCGTCAGTTGACGTGCGCCCTGAAGTTCATGATGCCTATAACAAAGCAGTCGACGATGAGCATGATCAACTTGTTTGGTCACACCCGGGCATGGATAGTTGGTACAAAAACTCGCAAGGTCGAATATTTTCGCCAATGCCGTGGCGGTTTGTTGACTATTGGGCAATGACTCACGATGCAGATCTGAAAGATTACGTGTTAACGAAGTAACTTAGAACTAGCTAGGCGAGTGCGCGCAAAGAAATATCATTGCAAGATTCGCAAACACTTTCGGGGATCGCGCCGAGTTTCATTAAATAACTAAATGCAATGCAACCCAGACAAATCGCAAACACCGACTCAAGCAGGGCGGCGAAAATTAAGCCAGCTATAACAAGTTTCGCGGCCAGTGAGAAGTCGAGAAGCGCGAGCAACAGAGCCGACGACGAAAAAACTAATCCAATTGTTTGGGCAAACCTTTTTGGTGGGCCAGGCACAAATTTGTGATTGAAATTTAATTTTGGTGTGACAACGCGTGTCACGAATAGCGCGAGTGGACTGAATGCTGGGCCAGCAGCAACTCGTGCAGCGAACCCGTATGCGAGCGCGACGAGCACGAGCGTTGAATTGGTGAGCAGAAATGTTGTGCTGATTAAAACAACACCTGCGGCCACAAGTCGGGCTGATGTTTCATTGGCTGGATTCGGAAAAGGAAAGCGCTTTGTCATGCGCCCCAGCATATACAGATACCCGACCAATTTAGTCAAGTATCAAGTTTTCTCTGAGAGGGTTTACCTAACCGATTTTTGGGTGCGGGTGGCGGCGCTGATGTGGTCGACGGTGAGGCCACAGCAGCCGCC
>JAEMRY010000070.1 GCA_016463105.1 Ilumatobacteraceae bacterium
TAACAGGGTTGGCGGGTTACAAATTCGGGGTTCGGTGCGCCCATGGTTGGGCGGTTTCGAGTTGTGATGCGATGCGAATGAGCAAATCTTCACGTCCGTATGCGGCAACAATTTGTATACCGACTGGAATACCGTCAGATGTCCATTGCAACGGAATGTTTATTGCAGGTTGGCCAGTTGTATTGAATGGAGGAGTCAACGGAATCCATTCGCCAGCAATTCGTAATGCATTCATTTGATTTTCTGGTTCGTTTTTGATTGTGCCAATCAGCATTGGCAGTCGCGCCATTGTTGGTGTAACCAAAAGATCAAAGCCGTCGGCCCACCACTGTTGAACTAGTCGCCGAAAAGTCACTGAGGCAACAACTGACCTGGCGTAATCAGTAGCAGTTTTTGTGGCGGCGAATTCTGCCATTGTCCAGTTCATGAATTCGATATCGTCTTTAACAACTTCGCGCCCGAGCATTTGACCTAAAAAGTCACGAGCAATTGACATGTTTGTCGACCACATCGCAGTGAACTTTCCGGCGAAGTCTGCTTGCTCGAGTGCTTTTGGCCACGAGTTTTCAACATGATGTCCGAGAGATTCGAGAAGTTTGCAAGTGTCACGAACTGCCTGAACGCATTCGCTATCCATTTGACCACCAACTGGATGATGATCAATAAAACCGATGCGAAGTTTGCCAGGGTCTTGGCCAACTTCTTGAATGTACGGTCTTGTCGGTGCTGCTGCGATTACGCGGTCACCGACGCCTGGGCCATGTGTTGCATCAAGTAGCGCAGCCGTGTCGCGCACAGTTCGCGTGACCGCGAAGTGCACGCTGAAGTTTGCCTCATCACCGAACGGTGCAAGTGAGATGCGACCTTGCGAAGTTTTTAATCCAACGAGACCACAACACGAAGCGGGCACGCGAATACTTCCGCCGCCATCGCTGGCATGTGCCATCGGAATAATTCCTGAGGCAACTGCTGCGGCGCTTCCGCCACTTGATCCACCTGGTGTCATTGAAAGATTCCAAGGATTTCGAGTTGCGCCCCACGCAAGTGGCTCGGTGACCGGCACGCTTCCGAACTCTGGTGAGTTGCCCCGACCGAAAGGAATTAATCCTGTATCAATAAATCGCTGAACTAATAACGAATTTGCCGGCGCGATGTATTTGGCATTTTTAAGCGCGATATTGCCGTTTGACATGTGTTGCCCCGCAAACGGTGCGCCGAGATCTTTCAAAATAAATGGCACACCACCAAACTTGTGCTTTGAGTTTGATTTGAATTTTTTTGCAAGTTCACGAGCATGTTCGAACCAAGTGATGTTGATTGCGTTGATCGGTGAGTTGAACTCGGTCGTTCTTTCAATTGCTGCTTCAAGAAGTTCAAGTGCCGAAACTTTGCCTGTGCTGACTAATTCTGCTTGACCGAGACCATCGATCCAGCGAGTTTGTTGTGCAAGAGGTGAAAGTGTCATAGACACAGTTTATATATACGTATCTAATGCGTCAAAAAGAAGTACCGTATTGACGCTGTGAATACACCAGAAACAAACCAAGCAATTAATCTCTCGGCGCGCGAGGTGTTTCAATCGCCAGCAGTTAAGTCATTTATTATTGCGAACTCGGCTTTGTATGTTGGCTTGATGTTGCAAGCAGCCACTCTTGGCAAACACGTTTACGACATCACTGGCCGCGAACTTGATATTGGTTGGCTTGGTCTTGCCGAATTTTTGCCAATCGCGTTATTGGTTTTCGTCACGGGCAGTGTCGCCGACCGATATAACCGCCGCCGTGTTGCAGTGGTGGCAATGCTTGGCGAATTTGCATGCGCTTTGGCTCTTGTGGGCTATTCGCTGACCAACCCAACGAATGTGTTGCCGATTTTCGTAATTGCAGTTTTTTATGGCACATCACGAGCGTTTGTTTCGCCAGCAATGCGTTCAATCGGGCCGATGATTGCGCCAGAAAATGGGTTGCCACAAATGGTGGCGATGTATTCGACGGTTTGGACTGGTGCAATGATTGTTGGCCCAGCGATGTCTGGGTTTTTGTATGCCGCGGCGCCATGGATTGCATATGCAACCGCTGCAGGTTTGATTGCGCTTGGGATAATTCTGATCTCGCGAATCAAACTCAAAATAATTTCAGATCAGCCAGCGAAAACCGAGAAGCCAACACTGCATTCGGCGATGGAAGGTTTGCGATTTATTAAACGCACACCTATTTTGTTGGCAGCGATCTCACTTGACTTGTTTGCCGTGCTTTTTGGCGGAGCAATTGCATTGTTGCCAGTGATTGCTAAAGATCAACTTCTTGTTGGGGATGTTGCATACGGATGGTTGCGTGCTGCCGCTGGCATCGGTGCAGCAAGTACGGCTGCTTTGTTGGCATTCAAACCAATTCGGCGTCATGTTGGTCGGGCAATGCTGATCGCAGTTGGTGTTTTTGGTGCAGGAACAATCGTGCTCGGGTTGACACACAACTACTGGGTGGCATTTTTCGCAGTGATGATTCTGAGTGCGGGTGACATGATCAGTGTGTTTGTGCGCGGAGCGATCGTGCCATTAGTTACCCCAGACGACAAACGAGGACGTGTGTCAGCAGTCGAAAATGTATTTATCGGCGCGACAAACGAACTTGGGGCGTTTGAGTCAGGAGCGATGTCTCAAGTAGTTGGCGTTCAGGCCACTGTTGTTGGTGGCGGAATCGCAACACTCGGCATCGTCGGAATTTGGTGGTTCAAATTCAAACAATTACGAAATATTGATACGTTCGACGAACTAACACAATAGAAGCAAGTAGTTTTTCGCCCGCTCGCAACACCCATTAGTCGTGCGATAATAGATGAATGGATGAAGTTTTGCTGCGTACTGCGTGTCCGCTTGACTGTCCTGATGCATGCTCACTTGAAGTCACACTCACGATGGGTCGAATCACAAAAATTGATGCGGCACCTGTAGATGAAATGTCAAATCCATTAACAGATGGCTGGATTTGCAAAAAAGTGAAACACCATGCCGACAGGGTTTATTCACCAGAACGAATTATGACGCCGTTAATTCGGATCGGTAAAAAAGGTGACGGTGAGTTTCGCCAAGCATCATGGGATGAAGCACTTGATTTAGTCGCCGCAAAAATAACTGACGCAGTAAAAAATTATGGCGTTGATTCGGTGTTGCCATATTTATATAACTCGTCGGCATCAAAACTTGAAGCAAATTATTTAACGCCACATTTATTTGCCCGACTCGGTGCTCCAGAAATCTTGCCCACCATTTGTGCAGCCACTTATGGGGCCGCATGGGATCAAATGTTTGGTGAGATGTTGAGTATCGACACCCTCGATGTCGTAGACGCCAAACTTGTTGTCGTCTGGGGTGCGAACCCAGCCGTGAGCGGCACACACTTATTGCCGCTGTTGGCAAAAGTACAGAAGGCTGGGGGCAAACTTGTTGTCATTGACCCTCGAGCAACTGGCACCGCATCGCGAGCAGATTTGCATCTTGCAGTGCGACCAGGCACGGATGTTGTTTTGGCGTACGCATTGGCAAATGAATTGGTGCGCACCAATCGTGTTGATCGTGAATTTATCGAGACTCACACAACTGGCAGCAAAGAATTTTTAGCAGCAGCAACTAAATATTCGCTTGAAGATGCAAGCAACATTTGCGGTGTCTCGCTTGATATGGTTCGCGAACTTGCAGAGTTGATTGCCACCGTCAAGCCTGCGGTTTTGCGAATGGGTTACGGCCCCGAAAGAAACCGAAACGGCGGCAGCAGCGTTTTGGCAGTGCTCGGTTTGTGGGTCGTGGCTGGCAACTTCGGCACACGTGGCTCTGGGATTTTGGCATCAACTAGTGATGGATTTTCTGTAAATGTGAACGCGACTTGGCCAGACAATATTCAGCCACCAATTCGTCGCAAACTAAACATGAATCATGTGGCTCGAGTATTGCGTGGCGATGTTGGTGCGTGGCCTGTGTCAGCGAAAGTTTTGGTAATTCAAGGTGCTAATCCTGCTGTTACTGCGGTAGACCAGATCGGCATGCTTGCTGGGCTGGCTTGTGAAGATGTTTTCACTGTGTTACACGAGCAAGTGATGACAGATACGGCAAAATTTGCCGATGTGGTGTTGCCGGCGACTACACATTTTGAAGTGCACGACCTAGTGGGTTCATATGGCACGTATTCGGCCCAAGTGATTGAGCCAGTGATCAATCGTGTTGGCGAATCGCGATCTAATAACGAGTTTGCAACTGGATTGGCGACGCGGCTTGGTTTCGAGGCCGAAGAGTTCAACAGTGATCCGCAATTTATTGCTGATCGTATTTCTGTGCAACGCAATCAGGCTGTGCAGTTGCGTGAAGTTGGTACGACTGTGCAATTCGCAGACACTTGGCCGAGTTTCACTGATGAGCGTGCCCAACTATTTGCACCAAATAGCGAGTTGCCTGTGCCGCAATATCGTGCTGCGCAAGAAAAGAATCAGTTGGTATTGATAACACCTGCAACTTCGCACACGATTAATTCGATGTTCGCTGATACTGATCCGCCTCGGGTGGCGATCTCTATGAATCCGGATGATGCAAAAGCTCGCAATCTCGCCGATGCGCAACGAGTTCGAGTGCACAACGATAGAGCATCACTTGAAATAGATTTGGTGATCGATAAAACTTTGCGTCCGGGTGTGTGTTTTATACCAAAAGGTTTGTGGTTGCGCGCAACTAATCAGGGTTTGACTGCGAACGCGTTTGCAACTGACGAACTAAATGATCTCGCTAGTGGTGCTTGCTTTAATGATGCTCGGGTCGAAGTGACGGCTGTGTGACGCGAATTCGAAAATTATTAAGTTTTTCAGTTGCAAGTTTTGCACTTATAAGTTGCTCATCTTTCAATAGCAACGCAAACAGCGAAACCAATATTTTGTCTGGTGTCGGGCGAATTCCGGGCTATGACTTCGGTACAGCGATCACGCTTCCTGAAGGATTTGAAATTGAACTTCCAGAAATTGTAGGTGGTTCAATCGGACCAAAAGCCAGCGGTAGCCGTCTTTTGATGATCGGCGATTCAATAATGGCGTCAACTTCAAGTCGTTACGGTAACGAAATGTGCGCTGCTCTGGTGCCATTGGGTTGGCAAGTTGCGATTGAAGCAGAAGCAAGTCGATTCGCCGAATTTGGTGTTCGCGTTTTAGATCAAAGAATGAATGCCGAAGCCGGTTGGGATGCTGCGGTCATCTTTTTAGGCACAAATTACGAAGGCAATAAAGATTCGTATTCAAAGCAGATAACCAAGATGATCGACAAACTTAATCCGCGACCTGTGTTGCTGGTAAATACTTCGTTATTTAGAAATGCACAACGCGAAGTGAATGCAGCGATCACAGTTATCGCAGGTCAAAATAAAAATGTTTCAATATTGGATTGGGCATTGATTTCTAAGACAAAGGGAGTCTTGAGCGACGACGGAGTCCATTTGTCGCCAAAAGGTCGAAGCGTGTTCGCAGTGGCAGTCGCGCGGGCTTTGGATATAGCGCCATTTCGTGAAGGCGAATGCCTTGAATCAAAGTTTCGGGATGATTCGGCAGCGGGCAAAGATGTGATGCCAGAAACTGAAGGCACCTTGTTTGCGCCGACGGTTGAAACAACTTTGCCGACAGGTTCAACACTGCCGACTCAAACTACGCTGCCGTAAAGCAGTAGTAGTGGCTGTAATCTCTTAAATACCAAACAGAGAGAGCATCAAAATGAAAATCGGAATCTTCGGTGGAACAGTCAACTCAGGAACAATCGACGATGTAGTTGCCGAAGCGACATTGGCAGAAAAAGATGGCTTTGCAAGTTATTGGGCCCCAAATATTTTTGGGCACGATGCGCTAACTGCATTGGCAATTGTTGGACGAGAAGTTAAACGAATCGAAATTGGCACGAGTGTCGTGCCGACCTACCCACGACATCCGATGGCAATTGCACAACAAAGCCACACGGTTAACGCTGCATCGAATGGTCGGCTATGTCTCGGAATTGGTCTGAGTCATAGGGTTGTAGTTGAAGGAATGCTGGGTATGTCTTATGACAAGCCTGTGCGACACTTGCGAGAATATCTCTCGGTGTTGATGCCACTTGCGCGCTGCGAAAAATCTAATTTCACTGGCGAAACTTATACGACTAGGGGTGCGCTATCTGCAGTTGGTGCTTCACCATTTTCGGTTGTAGTCGCCGCACTAGGCGAGCAGATGTTACGTGTGACCGGCACTCTTGCTGACGGAACTTTGACATGGTGCACGGGGCCAAAGACGCTGAGTT
>JAEMRY010000071.1 GCA_016463105.1 Ilumatobacteraceae bacterium
ATTCGTGAGCCTGGTGTTGAGCGTTGTGCTCACAACTAGGTCTGAGTTGTTGCATGTGTGCGCGGGTATTGCAATGCGTCATCTGAAAAATCCACAAGTAGCCTTCGCGATGGAGGTGTCCGGGTACCTGGTGGGCTCCGCCGCCTTCAAAGCGGTTGGGACGAGTGAACCTCGTCCGGCGGGTTCGATTCCCGTCCGCCTCCGCCAACAATTACTGCGTGCGCAAAAGTTCAACCGCTAGTTGTGCGGCGATTCGTGCATTATTTTCGGCCAGCGAAAGATTCGCTCTAACGCTTGCGTCTTCAGTTGCACGAGCAATAAATTTTAAAATGTGTGGAGTAACTGCCGCGCCGGTAATGCCTCTCGCAGTCGCATCTTTTATCGCCACTTCGGTGACATCGTCCATGAACAACTTAAACAAGCCATCTTTTTCGGGCACCGGCACGCAAGTTAGAAGCCCACCCAAGCGTCCGAGCGCGTCGTTTGCGCGCACAATGTTTGCAAGTTCTTCGATCGTGTCGACACGTGCCGGAATCGGAATGTCTCCTTCGCGTACTGTGAATTCTGGAAAGAAATCACAACCAAAACCAATTACGGGAACACTCAAAGTTTCAAGATATTCAAGAGTGCGCGGTAGATCGAGAAATGATTTTGCACCAGCGCAAACTGTTACGACATGATGTTGTGCAATTGCACCGAGGTCACTGCTGATATCGCCAGAAATTTCGGCGCCACGGTGCACACCGCCGATTCCGCCTGTTGAGAAAACACGAACTCCAGCTTTGGCAGCAAGCAACAATGAAGATGAAACAGTTGTTGCACCAACGGCCCAACGTTGCGCAATTGCTAATCCAAGTTCACGTTCGCCTACTTTTTTTGCGGGGCCAAGAATTAATGACCACTCGCTTTCGTCGATACCGACGCGAGCGACACCATCAAGCACTGCCGTAATTGCTGGCACGACGCCATAACTGCGCAATGCAGTTGTGCATCGTTGCAGGGCCTCAAGATTTGCCGGTGAGGGCAAACCCAGATTTGAAAAAATAGTTGACTCAAGTGCGACGACTGGTTTGTGTTGCGAGAGCGCTGATCTGACCTCATCGCTGACACGAATTTGAGATGAGTTCATTGGGTATCCATTGTCGCGCCCGGACTGCGTAAAACACGTGCGGCTAGTTGATGACCAGCCAGCACACAATCGCGAAGCGAAATATCAGTGATCGTGTCTACACCTATATATACATTCTGATACGAGTTCAAAAACCCGGCGGCAAAGGCATCACCAGCGCCAGTTGTATCGATGATTTGGCTGACTGGGGCAACTTCGACTGTCGTTGAACCATCACGAGTGATCAAGGTTGTTGGCGAGGCACCTGCTTTAATCACAACAATTGGAACATTGATTGGATCAGCCATCAACCTGATTGTCTTTGCTTCGTCGGTGTTACAAAATAGAACCTGTGGCTGTATCTTGGCGATAACTTGGCGAAACTCACTAACTCCGTAAGCCTCAATTAGTGATGCTGAAGATGCATCAATCGTGACTGGAATATTTTTTTCGTGCGCTGTGGCGATGCAGGCCTGTGTTGCTGTCGCTAATGATTCAGAAAATAATGAATATGCAGGCACATGCAACAATGAAACATCGTCAAACCAGTTATCTGGAGCAGATAAAAGTTGAGTTGAAGCGGCGCGATCGGTAAGCATTGTGCGTTCACCATCTGGAGAAACAATTACAACGATCGAGCCAGTGCGACCAGATCTAACTACACATGGGTCGACACCTGCAATTTGAAGCACTTCGATTAGTTGTTCACCGAGACGATCATCCCCGACTTGGGCGATGAGTCTGGCACCTATTGAATTCGGATTTTCTCGTGTTGCAATACGTGCAGCAAACACGGCAACGTTTGATGCACTGCCACCGCGTGTTCGAACTATTTGCGACGGTGTGTCAGTGCCGTAATTTAATGATTCAGGTAACCAAACAACAATGTCTTCGACAAGATCACCGATGACGCACAACACGTCGTGGCGCGATTAGACGGAGAGAAGGTCGCGAGCACCAGTGTCACTTGATGGGTGACGAAGCTTGCTCATCGCGCGGGCTTCAATTTGTCGAATGCGCTCGCGAGTTAAGTTAAATGCTTCGCCAACTTCTTCGAGTGTGCGTGGCTCGCCACGATCAAGACCAAAACGCAAAGCCAAGATTTCGCGCTCGCGTTGATCAAGTGGTGCAAGCAGTCGTGAAATTTCTTCTGGCAATAAAGCGGTTGCAGCAACTTCAAACGGTGACTCTGCAGAACGGTCTTCAACAACATCGCCCAACTCTGCATCGCCGTCTTCTCGCAATGGTTCTGAAAGTGAGAGTGGTTCAGCAGCGAAACGCAATGCTTCAGTCACTTTGTCTGCTGGCATTTCAACTTCTGCTGCTAGTTCGGCAAGTGTTGCATGTCGACCGAACTTCAACTCAAGGCGCGAACGCGCTTTTTGCAAACGGGCGAGTGTGTCACCAGCATGAACCGGAAGCCGAATTGTGCGCCCTGTGTTGGCGATGCCACGAGTGATCGCTTGGCGAATCCACCAAGTTGCATATGTCGAAAATTTGAAACCTTTTCGCCAGTCAAACTTTTCGACGGCGTGCATTAATCCAAGGTTGCCTTCTTGAATCAAATCGAGCAGTGGCAGGCCAGATGCTTGATATTTTTTGGCAATCGAAACGACGAGTCGCAAATTTGATTGCACAAATTGGCGTTCAGCACGTGCACCGGCGCGAACAACTTTGTTGAGTTCGCGACGCTTAGTTGGATTAACTTGCTTTTCTGTTCTCTTGAGTGTGACGTCGGCTGCTTTGCCTTCTTCGATGGCTTTTGCCAAGCGAACTTCGTCGTCTTTGGTGAGCAAAACATACTGACCGATATCGGTGAGGTAAAGCCGGACTAGATCTTCGTCGTCTCGGTCAATTCGCTCTTTGGCCACGTATTCCCCTTAATCCTTAAGCCACACTCGGTGCGACACGCCTAACGATACCGACGAGGCATAGAACCTACACGCGAAAATCACGAATATTTATGTGCCAAAATGGGCAAAAACTGCGAGGCTAAAGATTATGACTTCTGGGGATGTTTCGATTGCTGTCGTCACCCTGCAGTTTGACGCGTCGAATTTGGGTGGGTTAGTTGCGGTGCTTTCTAAATATGTTGTGATGACACGCATGTCTCCGGGTTGTCGAAATGTTGATTTAGTTATTTCGGCGGTGCGAGATAATCGTGTGTTAGTAATTCAAAAATGGGATTCGATCGAGGCCCAACGCACACATTTTGACAGTGCACTAATGGTTGAAATGGCGAAATCTTGTAAAAATTTGTTGACAAAAGCCCCAGAAGTTGAATTATGGGACTCAATTAGTTCACACGATCTTGCATAGTTTAAGAATCGCTAACTGTTAATATCTAAGTTATGGCAAATCCAATACTTAACGAAAAGTCGTTTAACAAAGTTATTCAGCGCAGTGCTGGTCAAGCAGGTTGGGCAGCACCTCAAGCAGGGCAGCAGGCATCGCCACAGATAATTAATGCTCCGATCAATGATGGTCCTGTTTCGCCATATCGATCAGCCGATGCAATGACAGCAAGTGGCACAGCGAGTGCCGCGTTGTTGTTGATGTTATTGCTCGTCGCGTCAGCAATTTTTGGTTGGTCGGCAGTTGGTGAATCGGCAGATGGTGCTGTGCAGTTTCCTGGTTGGACAATCGGCGGAATCTTCATTGGCTTTGCCGTTGCGATTGTTTTGACGTTTAAGCCGAAATTGGCTCGGGTCTTGGCACCTGTTTATGCAATCGCCGAAGGTGTTTTTGTTGGTGCGATCTCGAAAGTTTTCAACACAGCATACGACGGCATAGTGATTCAGGCAGTTGGAGTAACGCTTGGTGTTTTCGTGGTGATGCTTGTTCTCTACCGCACAGGAGTAATTCGAGTGACAGACAAGATGCGTCGCACAGTGATCGGTGCAACAATGGGCATCGCAATTTTTTACGGTGTGTCGTTGCTACTTAATTTGTTTGGCATGAATATTTCGTTCTTCAATAGTTCAAGTTTGATGAGCATCGGTTTTAGTTTTCTTGTTGCTGGTCTTGCAGCAATGAACTTGGCTCTCGATTTTGACTTCATTGAGCGTGGCGAACAAGCGGGCTTGCCAAAATATATGGAGTGGTACGCCGCATTCGGATTGATGGTCACAATTGTTTGGCTCTACCTAGAAATCTTAAGACTTCTAGCAAAATTACGCGAGCGCTAAATCTCGCTGAGTTTTGTCACGCGATCGCGTGACGAGAAATTTCGGTTAATTGCGACCAAGTCAGGTCATCGGACTCCCAAATTGTTGCAAAGTGCTTGTCAGTCGCATCGTTGAATCCATGACGATTACGAAAGTTGTAGTGCCAGCGCTGTTTGTGAACTTTTAAGCCGAGTCTCGATAACCGACCAACACAGTACGTATCCCAAGTGGCAGCCTCAACGATTGAAAGATCTTCGTCTGCTGGCGCATCAGAAAAGTTTGGGGTGAGGCGATCTCGCACGCGCAACAAACCCCTTCCGAGAGAAAACTTTGTATTGTCAGCGCTGAAAGTCATTGGTTTTTTTAAGTTCTCAAATGCGGCACTCATCGCTAGAACATGAACTGGATCACCCATAGTTGTTGTAACACGAGACATCGCAATTGTCTCATCTACTTCAATCGTTAAATTTGTCGACTCCATACCCAAAAGAGTGAGCATTTCTTTTGCGACACCAGCGATTTCATCAGCATCGTATTTAACGATCGAAAAAATCGACGGTTCAACCGTCACTTTCATCGCGACTACTTAGGCAGGCGAGGTAGCGAGTGTTTTTTCTAATGCTTCACGACGCTCATTGAGCGCAGCGAGTGAGACGTCAGCGATTTCTGTGAGTTCACCTTCGCTGAAACCAGCGAGTTCGCGAAATCGTCGCGCAAGTAAAATTGGTGACTCATCACTTTCGCTGCGAAGTCCGCCATAGCTAAATATTTTGTCAACAACAGATTGAAACTCAAGTGCCTTTGCACGTCGCTCTGGATCATTTTCGGTAATTTTTCGCAACCAAACACTGCCCATCTTTACGTGAGTCACTTCATCGGCAAGCATCCAGTCTTCACAGAAAGCGAGATATGGATCGCCAGCGAGTTCTCCGAATTCTTTCATCGTTGTGAACACATCAATTGCGAGTCCTTCAAGGGCACGGTTGACACCAGCAAGTCGGAGCACTGGGTCTTGACTGCAAGCAGCAGCGAACAACACGGTGTTCTCGACGAACTGCCCTAGTTCTGTTCCCATCCACTCAGAAAGTTTTACGCTGATTTCTACGTGGCGTGCTTCGTCCCAACATTGGCGAGCCATATCAAGTTTGAGTTCGAACGGTGCTTCTTCACCAGTTACAAAATCAAAACATGTTCGTCCTGCACCTTCGAGTGCTTGAATTTCTCCGACCATGATTCCGTGCATCAAACTTCGTGCAGCGTCGGTTGCATCGGGTCGTGCAGGTGTGAGGCGATTCGTGCTGCGAGCTTTGCGGATTACGCCAGTGTTGCTCGTGCCACGCGGGTCGGCCATGCGCTCTTCGTTGGTGGCTTGATTGAATCGCTCATCACGAGCCAAGTCTTGAACCGGAAAAAATTTTCTCATCACTAACCCCTGACTAGTTATTTATTCGACGTATGCCGAGCCAATAGTTCCTGGACCAGCGATTCCACCTGCTTCTATTAACAATATCTCTAGACGAGCCTGATGCTCTGACGCACGCTTCACTTCTGCAGGCGTAGTTAATAGGGATTGGATCAACATCTCGCCATCTCGCCAGTCATCGAACTCATCCTGAAGAATAAATTTGATTGACCGGCTAGTCGGCCCATCTGTGATCTGGCTGGTGTTATTTAAGTGAAAGGTATAAGCCGAAATGAAGTGAGGAATAAAAACGCGGTAGACGCCCACAAGTTTCTCGATTGTCATCTCTGGTGCTTCTGGTTCGGTGAGCGCCGCAATGAATCGAACCATCGCATCGTTCGGTGGACAAGTCAGTCTCTCTGGGTTCATCTCGCGAAGTTCTGGCAATCTGTTGTGCCACAACTCTGCGTGCCAAGCATGTTTGTAACAGTGTGTTCCAAGACGAAGTTTGACGTCAATCTCTGGAACAGTTGCGATCCATCCGCCTAAAACTTCGAACAGTTTCATTTCAGCCCATTTGTAGTGACC
>JAEMRY010000155.1 GCA_016463105.1 Ilumatobacteraceae bacterium
CTGTAAATAGTTATCGCCGCTTTCAACCTGGTTCGTGGGCACCAACTGCAATTGCGTGGGGATCAGATAATCGCACGCTCGGCTTGCGCGTTGTCGGTCATGGTGCTGGCACTCGAGTTGAGTGTCGCGTTCCTGGTTCTGATGCCAATAGTTATCTTGCATTTGCTGGCACTATCGCAGGCGGCATGTACGGCATTCGCCACAAACTGTCGCTCGAACCAGCCTTCAATGGCAATGGATATGAAGCCACTGACCTTCCCCGCATTCCGAACACATTGATTGAAGCAATTCAATGTTGGCAAAACAGTGCGATCGCACTTGAGTGCTTTGGCCCAGCAGTGCACAGCCATGTGTTGTCACACGCCAAAGCCGAGTGGGCTGCGTTTAATCAACATGTCACCGACTGGGAACTCACTCGCTATTTTGAACGATCGTAATCAAACAGGAGAATCACATGAATCGTTTACAAGGTAAAACAACAATCATCACTGGTGCTGCGAGTGGTCTTGGTCGCGTGGCGGCACAGATGTTTGCTGCGCAGGGGTCTCGAGTTGTTGTCGCAGATGTGGTCGATGGCAGCGCAACCGTTGAAGAAATAAATCGCCTTGGTGGTCAATCTGCATTTGTGAAGTGCGATGTAACCAATGAAGAGTCATGGCAACAAACGATTGAATTTGCGCTCAAGAATTTCGGATCAGTAGATGTGCTCTACAACAATGCCGGCGTAATGATCGGTGATGATGGCGACCCAGTGTCAACATCGGTCGATACATATCAACGCACTATGGATATCAATGTCAAAGGTGTATTGCTCGGCTGCAAGTATGCAATACCGACAATGCTTGCGCAAGGCAAGGGCTCAATAATTAATGTTGCATCATTTGTGGCGCACATGGGTGCAGCGACACCGCAAGTTGCATACACCGCATCTAAAGGTGCTGTGTTGGCGATGACTCGAGAGATCGCAGTGGTCTATGCGCGCAAAGGTATTCGTGCCAACGCGTTATGTCCCGGCCCTGTGATGACGCCATTGCTTGCCGCATTTCTTAGCGATGACGCAAAACGCAATCGTCGTTTGGTGCACATTCCGATGGGTCGGTTTGGCGAACCAACTGAAATTGCAAATGGGGCATTATTTCTCGCATCCGATGAATCATCATGGATGACGGGTCAATCGCTGATCATCGATGGCGGAATCACAGCCGCCTATGTCACTCCAGAATAAAGTCGACAGCGAGCATTTGCGATCGAATCTATTTATAAGTATGAAATAAAGGTAAGTTAAGTGGGTGACTGAGTATCGATATAGCGCGGGCGAGAAGTTGCCGATTGAAGTGTTGGTGTTCGAGATGGATCCTGCTCACGTTGAAGAATATTTAGCGATTGACCACGAAATCTGGACACTCGGTGAGGCGACACTGCCGGGCTTCGAGCGAATACCGTTTTTGTCGAAAGAAGTTTGGCTCGACGATTCGCGACCAGGGCGAGTGAGCGTTGTTTTTGTGTGGGAGTCGCTTGAAGCGTGGATGCGCGTCGGCGCGAAAGAAATTCAGCAGCGACTGCAATCAGAGTTTGATGCGCGGTTCACGCACCCCGTGAAACTGGTCGAAGCATGGCATGAAGACACGAACTTTGGCATTCACCGGTGGAGCCGTTTCGAACGGTGATAAAAAAATTTATCG
>JAEMRY010000072.1 GCA_016463105.1 Ilumatobacteraceae bacterium
CTGCTTCACCCGTTGCCGGGTTGCGAGCCATGCGAGCTGGTCGGTACTTTTTTGCAAACTTTGCAAATCCCGAGATGTTTACGATGTCACCCTTGGCAACAGTTGCCAGGATTACATCAATGGTGCCTTCGACGACAGCAGTTGCTGTCTTTTTGTCGACGTCGGCGTGGATTGCTACTGCTTGGATGAGGTCACGTTTTTTCATATGCCTCAAAGGTATTAGATGATCGGGCGTATTTGGTGGATTGCCCGAAAAGGCTTATTTTGCGCTAAATCGTGCTGTTTACTGGTTTAGACGCGAAGGGTTGCCCAAACGGGTTGGTGGTCAGATGCGCCCGTCGATTCGTCAATATGTGAACTAACAATTTCAAATTGTGGCGAAACAAAAATAAAGTCGATGCGCATGTCGCTGTCAGTGCCTTGTTCTGGATTTGTTTTGAAAGTTACGCCAGCACCAGAGTTGGTATTTGGTTGCCATGCATCGCGAAATTGAGCCTGATGCATAAGTTCAACAACGCGAGAGTTCGGCTCATCATTGAAGTCACCAGTGAAGATCATTTCAGCCGGCATTGGAGGAACTGGATCGTTGAGTTGCCAATGTTCGCGCGATGCTTCATCCCACTCTTTGCCGTTCCATGCACCGCCTTCGATTGTGGCGTTTTCGCAATGCTTGATCAGCGCAGAAATCTGCGAAACACGGTTTGTTTCTGAGATATCTGTGAGGTGCAAGTTGATTATGCGCACAGGTTTTTCTGGTGTCATGATCACGGTCTCAAGTGCAGCGGACCAACTATTCATGGCGTCACCAGTGTCGTCTTTCGGCAGGTGAATCGCGCGTGAAGACGCAATCGGAAAGCGACTTATAGTCATTTGCCCGCTCTGTCGACGACGATTTTTGACCGAGCCATCTGGATTGATGGCGCTCGCGTCTACATCGAGTGACGGCCCAAAAGCGCAATAACGATCGGGCAGCAATGCTTGCACTTCTGCAAATTGGTCGGCCATTCCAGTGCGTCGCCAGTTGCGGTCGATCTCTTGCAGGCAGATTATGTCGGCATCGCGAACTACATCGATGCAACGCATCATGTCGTATTTGTTGTCGGCACCAAGTGAATATTGGATGTTGTACGAGACAATTTTAAATGAAGCCATTTATCAGAAGGCTACAACTTGACTATGATTCACAGACATGAACAAAATTCAAAAATTTTTCGTCTCATTTCTCGCGTTTGGTTTGATTGCTGGTGGTTTGGCGTCATGTGGTCGAACTTCATCTGCTTCTGGTGTTCTGCGTGTCGGTAACGATGCCGGTTTCGGTGGCGCCGAAACAATGGACCCATACGACGGCAACCGCACTTGGCCAACGATCAACATGGTGTTCGATCGTCTCATCGGTGTTGACAAAGATTTTTCACCAATTCCAGAGTTGGCTCTGTCGTGGTCGTCGAATGATGACTTGACCGAGTGGACACTTGAGTTGCGCGAAGGCGTGAAGTTTCACGACGGCAGCGAGTTCGATGCCGATGATGTCGTCTATTCGATCGAGCGAATGATCGACCCAGAATTTGACTCGCCGATTCTTGCGGTGCTTGGCGTTATTTCGTCGGTGACAGCCGTGTCTAAATACGAAGTGTTGCTCTCTTTGTCGACCGGTGAAGCCGACTTTCCATTGTTGCTTGCCGACTATCGCGCGTTGATGACACCAGTAGATTCGCAATCGACAATCGGCAAGAACCCAATCGGCACTGGGCCATTCAAAATGCAAACTTTTGACCCAGCCGGCACAACAGTTCTATTAGCAAACGAAGACTATTTCTTTGGTCAACCAAAACTTAGCAAAATCGAAATCATTACTTTTGCTGACTCGCAATCTGCCGCCCAGGCACTGGCTGGCGATCAAGTTGATTTGCTGTTGGCGATCGACGGCAAGTCTTCGGCAATGTTTGGTGACGAGGCCAAGTTCACTTTGCAGAATATTCCGTCAGGCGACTGGAACGCGATTGACTTCAGAGTTGATCAAGAACCTTTCGGCGATGCGCGTGTGCGTAAAGCCCTGCGCATTGCCGCTGATCGACAAGTTATTGCAGACACAGTGCTCGGCGTCGGCGGCGGTGTCGTTGCTTGTGACACGCCAGTGTGGTCGGCTGACCCTTATCGATGGGACGGTGATTGCGCCAAAGATACCGAGGGTGCAAAGGCGTTGCTTGCCGAAGCCGGATACCCAAACGGCATTGACATCGATATTTATACAAGTGATGTCGAAGTGCATATGGTTGAACTTGTGACGGCTTACAAAGATCAAGTAAAAGATGCAGGCATTCGTGTGACGATCAAAATGGCTGATGCAAGTGGTTTTTGGGATGACGTGTGGATGAAAGAATCGGCGTTTGTCGACAGTTGGGGACAACGACCTGCGACGCAGGTGCTCAACGAGGTCTATCGCAGCACAGCATCTTGGAACCCAACTGGCCAAGTCGACAAAGACCTTGACAAGATGCTTGATGAAGCCAGGTCAACAAAAGATCAGGCCGAGCGAGCAAAGAAGTATGCGCAAATTCAAGAACGATTGTTTGAAAACTCGGCAATCTTTTTGCCGTATCACAAAACTTTGACCCGAGCCATGAGCAGCAAAGTTAAAGGAGTCGAACCGATTGTTATTGACGCAGTGAGATGGGAAAAAATTAGCGTTTCGTGAAGATAGCGAGAATGAACCGTTGAAAAATCTAGTGAGAAGGGTTGTTTTCTCTCTTGCAACTTTCATTGCGCTAGCAGTTGTTTCGTTTGTTGGTGTTGACGCACTTCCTGGTGATGGTTGCACGGCGCTGCTCGGGCGGTTTGGCACCAACGCAAAGATTGATGCTTGTCGCCAAGAGAATAACTTAAACGACTCGGTAGTCGTTCGTCTTAAAGACTGGTCTGGCGACTTGGTGCGCGGCGACCTTGGTTATTCGATAAAACGTGACGAGCAAGTTTCTGAAATTATTATTCCGCGCTTGAGAAACACGGCAGTTATGGCTGCCGTGGCGGCGTTGATTGCGTTTCCGAGCGCAATCGTCGTTGGTCTGTTGCTTGGGCGATATCCACGCAAACGAATCAGCAAGGCTGTTAATCAATTCAGCGTTATCGCGATGACTCTGCCCGAGTTTGTCATTGCAACGGTCTTGTGGCTGGTGTTGTCTATTTGGATTCCGATTTTTCCGGGGGTCAGTGTCATGCCCAGCAATGCGTCCTTGTTGCAACTCTTGCCGAATGTTTGGCTTCCGGCGTTGACGCTCGCAGTTGTTATTTTTGCGCACTCAATGCGCACGATGCGGGCGAGTGTGACCAACGTGCAAAACATGCCGTTTGTTGAAAGCGCCCGATTGCGTGGCACCAATGAGCGAAAGATGATCAGTCGGCATATCGTGCCCGCAGCCTTGCCGCCTGTTGTGAATGTCGTGGCACTCGATGGCGCCTGGCTTCTGACCGGCACTTTTGTCACCGAGGCCGCGTTTAATTTTCAGGGCCTCGGGCGATTGGCAATTGACGCGATTTCTGATCGCGACACGGCTTTGATTTTGCCGATCATTTTGTTTGGTCTTGCCGTGTATCTGGTTTCGTCGATTCTGGCCGACTCGCTCGTGCGTGTTTTTGATCCACGACTTAGATCGAATAATCGCTGAGAGATGTGATGAAGACTTTACTGCGATTTAATTTTCTAAAAAATCGTGCTTTGATTTTTAGTGTGCTTGGTTTTCATGCTTTTGTTGCGCTGCTCGCGCCATATTTGCGGTTGTCGTCGACCGATTCGCAAGATTCTGCCGCGCTACTGCAAGGCCCGTCGCTCAATCACTGGTTGGGCACTGATTCTTTAGGTCGTGATGTATTCAGTCGGTTGTTGCATGGCGGTCGGCCGTCGTTGGTGATCGCCTTTGCCGCCACGGCAATTTCGTGTTTGATTGGCATCGTCATCGGCTCGCTCGCGGCGTTGGCTGGCGGATGGATTGATGAAGCGTTGTCTCGGGTGATCGACTTTATGCTCGCTCTACCGACATTGATTCTGTTGTTGTTGATTTCAAGTTTCTTTGGCCAAGATCCGCTTATTTTGAGCGTCGCACTCGGCCTGATGTATGCGTCACCCATTGCCCGGGTAGCGCGCAGCGCAACTCAAACTTTGTTGGCGCGCGACTTCATTCGTGTCGCAAGGTTGCAAGGTGGAAGTCGAATCAGCATTTTGTTCGGCGAAGTGCTGCCGAATGTTTGGCGAGTGATGTTCACCGAGGTCGCGATGCAGTTCACCTGGATTTTGTTGGCGTTTAGTTCTCTCTCATTTTTGGGTTTAGGTGCGAGCCCACCAACACCAGAGTGGGGCTTGATGATCGCTGAGTCGCGGTCGTATATGACATTGAATCCGTTATTAGTAATTGCGCCGATCATGATGCTGGCATCACTTGTGTTGGCGATTCAAGCATTGGTCGATCACGAGTGAACATGATTACGACGCTTACGCAATCTCAAATCTTGGGTTTCAGCAATGTAACGGTCCGCATAAAAAACGAGGCTCGTGATTCTCGGCCGATTCTTGAAGCAATTGGCTTGCAACTTGAGCGCGGAGAAACACTCGGCATCGTCGGGGGCTCCGGTAGCGGAAAATCAACTTTGTTGCGACTTGCGGCGGGTGTGCTCACACCAGGTTTGGTGCTTGACCAAGGTGAAGTCACGACTGTCGGCAAGAATTTGCTGGTTGCGACGCCTGCCGAGCGAAGCAATATTTACGGCAGCGTGGTGGCATTAGTGGCGCAATCAATTGGCGAATCGCTGACGCCACACCTGACAGTACTCAGTCATTTTCGCGACACGGTCTCAGGTGAGGCCGTCGATGAGCGAGTGCTTGAGTCGCTTGCTGAGGTTGGTCTTGGTGGCGAAAAATATCTGCATCGCTATCCGCATCAACTTTCGGGTGGTGAGCGTCAACGCGTGCTTCTGGCTCTGGCACTCGTTAGATCGCCGCAGTTGTTGCTACTCGACGAGCCGACTTCGGCGCTTGATGTGAGCATCGGTTCTGAGGTTTTGACGACGATTGATCGCTTGCAACGCTCGCGTGGTTTTGCATTGGTGTGTGTGAGCCACGATCTCGGAGTCGTCAGCCAGATTTCAAAGCGCATTGCCGTGATGAATCAGGGAAGAATCGTTGAGTTGGGTCAAACTTCGCAGGTCTTGCGTTCGCCGTCGCATGAATATACAAAAGCACTCGTCAGTTCGATCCCGAAACTCGACCAGAGAATTCGTGAATCAAGTTCGCAAAGTAACGAAACAGTTCTCGTGTGCCGTGGATTGCAGATTGTTCGTGGTCAAACGACTCGGGCGATCGATTCGCTTGATTTAGAGATCAAGCAAGGTGAAGTAGTTGGCATTATCGGTGAATCGGGCAGCGGTAAATCAAGTTTGTTGTCGGCGATTTGTGGTCTCGTGTCGGTAACAGGTGGCTCATTGCATGACGGCGATGGTTATGACTTGTCGACGGCGCTGCAAATGCGTCCGCGCGAAGTTTTGTCTTCGATTCAGATGGTCTTTCAAAACCCTGATGACTCGCTGAACCCGATGCGCACAGTTGCCCAGTCGCTTTCGCGATATACACATGCCACGAATAGTGAGATTTCTTCGGCGTTGCTTTCGGTTGGTCTTGGTGAACAATTTTTGACGCGCCGTCCACGCGAGATGTCGGGTGGTGAAAAGCAACGCGCTGCGATCGCTCGGGCTCTGCTTGCCGAACCCAGATTGTTGTTGCTTGACGAAGTTACTTCGGCTTTAGATGTCACCGTGCAAGCAGCGGTTATGAAGACGCTTGCAGATCTGCAGCGTAAACTGAATATTGCAATGATCATTGTTTCGCACGACATTGCGCTCGTTGCGAGTTTTGTCGACCGAATTCTGGTGTTGCGTAACGGTCAACTCGTCGAGCAGGGGTCGGTCGATGACGTGATCAAGTCGCCACGAGATAGTTACACGCAAAACCTGATTAACATTTCGGCGCGCCGGGCGGCGATATAAACCGAATCAGATCAAAAATTTATTTGTTCGAGGCCTCAAAGATGCTCTGGATTGCCGCGTCGAGGGCGCCGTTGAACTGCGTCTCAGATTGCTGTGCAGAGAGTCCTTCAGTAAGCGCACGCGAGAAACTTGCAATCACGCCGTGATTTTTTGCCAACTGCTTGTTTGCTTCTTCGCGGCTATA
>JAEMRY010000073.1 GCA_016463105.1 Ilumatobacteraceae bacterium
GCATATTGCTCGCCTTCATCACAAAGCGGATCATATTCGGCTGTGATAATAAATGTCGTCGGCATCTTGGCCAACACGGCATCGCTTGCCAAGAGTGGCGAAACCAACGGGTCAGTGACGCTGCCGCGCGACGGGCTTGAGCCCGATGAACTCGCACCTGACAAATAATGGCCATAAAACCACTGCATCGCTGGTGCAGTCAACAAGTATCCGAGAGCATTTCTGCGATAACTCTCGGTGATGCATCGCGCGTCGGTCGCTGGATAAATCAACAACTGCATCTTCAACGTCACACCAGAATGCTGTGCGACAAGTGTCGCCAAGTTTCCGCCAGCCGAGTCGCCACACACAACCATTCGACTCGCATCACAACCGAGTGATGATGCGTTTTCGTGCGCCCAACGGGTTGCCGCAAGACAATCTTCAAGTGGCACGGGAAACGCAAACTCTGGTGCTAACCGATAGTCAATGCTCAACACCGCATGCCCTGATTGCACAGCAATGCGCCTGCAAACATCGTCGTAGTCGTCGAGCGTGTGAAACACCCACCCACCGCCGTGAATGAAAACGCACAAACCCAAATTCTTTTCGTCAGACGGCAAATATAAACGCGCCGGCACACCGCCTGCATCAACATTGCGTGACGAGAAAATCTCAAAGTCGCTCGGCACGTAATAGCGCAGTGTCATCTCGCGCGCCTCAACTGGCGTCATCTTCTCAAGAGGTGGCTCACCACGAGAGGCAAGCAATTCAAGAAAAGTTTTGGTCTGATGATGCAACGTCATGATCAAAGCAGATTATCCACAACACGTACTTCACCAACAATTTGTCCATGACCGAAAATCGGTGACGCAAACGCACGCTCATCAACACCAGAAATATCAATGCCGAGTGCGATTAGCGCCGCACGCATAAGTGGTGGTCGAGCACGATTCGCGCCATCGGCAATCTTCAACGCGATTGCTCGACCATCTGGCAACGCAACAGCATAAACACCCTCCGCGCCATCTTTGGCAACAAGCCCAGAAATGCCCGACATAAGTAACGTCACATCGCGTGTTGGCCCACCCACCATTTGCGGATGCATGCGCATTGCGTCAGCAACTTCTCGCGCCGGCGACCCGATATTTGACATCGCGACTGCGCGAAATCCGCGCGCAAGACCTGCGAGCGTCATGGCATGTGCTGGCGCACCACATCCGTCAACGACGATGTTTGCAACTTCTTCGCCGATCAACTCTGGCATCAATTTGGTGATGCAGAGTTGCAAATTGTGATCTTGATCTAAATATGTTTCGTCGTGTGCCCAGCCACAAGCAACACAAGTCGCCAACATTCCAGAATGTTTGCCCGAGCAATTCATCTGTAGCGAAGTTTTAACGCCACCAACTCGCACAACTTCATGCGCCGCATCATCGTCGAGCGGAAAGTCTTTTGTATTACATAAGGCATTTTCGTCTAAGCCGGCGCTCAACAATATTTCGCGTGCGGCTTGCAAGTGTTCAGGTCGACCATCGTGACTGGCACACACAAGTGCGAGCAATTTCGCGGGCAGTTTCAAACCTGCAGCCACCATTGCGGTGGCTAAAAATGGTTTTGTTGATGACCTCGGAAAGATAATTGCCTGCGGCGAACCAGCACTAAAAGCAATTGATCCATCTCGCTCTAGACAAACAACTGCGCCGTGATGCACAGACTCTTGAACGCCATTTCGCAAACTAACTGCAACTGGTGATGTATCAGATGCAAGCATTTGTCGTTCTTAGTTTGCCGCACTGTTTTGTCGGCGACGGTTCTGCAACCTCAAATAAACAAACCGAACCAGCAACACCAAAATCGCCCCGATTACGAGCCATTGAAATACTCCAACATATTCACCCACACGCTCCCACTGATCGCCAAGTATCGCACCAGCACCAATCAACGCAATATTCCACACGGCGCTGCCAACCGCGGTTAACAGAATAAAACTCGTCAACTTCATCCGTCGAAAACCTGCAGGTATCGACACAATTGAGCGAATCAATGGCACGCAGCGTCCAACGAGCACAGCCACAAATGAACGACGATCAAACCAAGCTTCGGCACGCAATAAGTCTGTTTGCTTAACCCCAAACCAGCGACCAAATCTCTGAACGAATGCTCGCAATCTTTCTGGACCAATCGCCGAGGAAATTACATAAAGAATTAGTGCACCAACCACCGAACCGATCGTCGCGGCAATCATCATGCCAATCACCGAAGTATCACTCTGAGCAACGCCGGCAGACCCCTGTTGAGCAACAAAACCTGCAAATGGCAAAACAATCTCTGACGGAATCGGTGGAAAAATATTCTCAATCACGACCAACAATGCGACACCGAAATAGCCGAACTGATTAATTACGTCTTGCACCCAGTTCGCCAAGTCACCCAGCATTTATTCCCCCAGAATTATGAATTGCGCAACTCAGCCGCGGCTTAGTGCTTTGCGATTCTTTGATTTTGATTTACGAAAGTCTGAGTTCATAAGCGCAATTACGTCAAGCGAAATTTCTTTTGGACAAGCAGCCGAGCATTCGCCGTGGTTCGTGCACGACCCAAATTGATCATCCATTGAATTAACCATTGCTTCGGCTCGTTTGTAGCGTTCTGCTTGCCCTTGTGGCAACACATTTAAATGTGCGATTTTTGCGCCAGTAAACAAGTTGGCTGCGCCGTTAGGACAAGCAGCAACACACGCACCACAACCAATGCAAGCAGCAGAATCCATTGCCGCATCAGCAACAGGCTTTGGCACTGGGATCAAATTTGCATCGGGCGCCCCACCAGTTGGCGCTGTGATGAACCCGCCAGATTCGACAATGCGATCAAACGACGAACGATCAACCATCAAGTCTTTAATAATCGGAAACGCAGCAGACCGCCACGGCTCAATAATAATTTCATCGCCGCTCGAAAATGTTCGCATATGTAACTGACAAGTAGTCGTCGCTCGTTGAGGACCATGTGCTCGCCCGTTGATCATTAGCGAACAAGTTCCGCAGATTCCTTCGCGGCAATCATGGTCAAAAACAACTGCATCTTTGTTCTCACCAATTAATCGCTCATTTAGTTGATCAAGCATTTCAAGAAATGACGCTTCGTCACTGACGCTCTCGACAATATGTGTTTCAAAATTGCCGGTCGCGTCTGGGCCATCTTGACGCCAAACTTTAAGTTTCAAGTTAGTTAAGTGTTTCACTTGTAGCTCCGAGTTGCGAGATGGGCAGTTTCGAAATCGAGTGTTTCTTTATTCAGTTCGGCCGCCATTGGGTCGCCTGTCCAGTTGTATGCAGAAACGTGGCAGAAGTTTTTGTCGTCGCGTAGTGCTTCGCCTTCGCCAGTTTGGTGTTCGCTGCGAAAGTGGGCGCCACAACTTTCTTCGCGGTCTAACGCATCGCGACACATCAACATTCCAAGTTGGAAGAAGTCGTCCACTCGCCCGGCCTTCTCGAGTGTTTGATTCACGCTCTCGTCGGTTCCGGTGACTCGCAGATCTTTTTTAAATTCGCTATATAAAGCAGGAAGCTCTGATAACGCTTTTTCGAGACCCTGTTGCGTGCGTTCCATTCCGCAGTAGTCCCAAATGATCTTGCCTAATTCGCGATGAAACCAATCAGGTGATCGTGTGCCTTTGATATTTAGATAACTGTTAAAGCGATCTCGTGCTTCAGATTCGGCTTGCACGAACGCTGGGTGATCAGTCGACGGAATCGCTTTATTCAACATCGGCGCGAGTTCGTTGCTGATCGTGTACGGCAAAACAAAATATCCATCGGCAAGACCTTGCATTAGAGCGCTTGCCCCAAGTCGGTTGGCGCCGTGATCAGAAAAGTTTGCTTCACCAGCGGCATACAAACCAGGGATCGTCGTGGCGAGTTCGTAGTCGACCCACAATCCACCCATTGTGTAATGAGTCGCCGGATAAATTCGCATTGGCGTCGAGTATGGGTCTTCGCCAGCAATGCGCTCATACATTTGAAATAAGTTTCCGTATCGCTCTTGCACAACATCGCGACCGAGCCGCTCGATGGCCGCCGAAAAATCTAGGTTGACACCATTCTTTAATGGCCCAACACCGTGACCTTTGTCGACGAGACGTTTTGCTGCGCGTGACGAAATATCGCGTGGCGCCAAGTTGCCATAACTCGGGTAGAGCCGCTCTAAGTAGTAGTCGCGCTCGTTCTCAGGAATCTGATCGGCTGGTCGAGCATCATCAGCCTTTTTTGGCACCCAAATTCGTCCATCATTTCGCAATGACTCGCTCATCAAAGTCAGTTTTGACTGCGATTCGTCACTTTGCGGAATGCATGTCGGGTGAATTTGTGTGTAACACGGATTCGCAAACATCGCCCCACGACGATGCGCACGCCATGCAGCAGTGACGTTGCAATTCATTGCATTTGTTGACAAATAAAACACGTTGCCGTAGCCACCTGTGGCCATTACAACTGCGTGAGCCGCATGCGAAGTAATTTCGCCGGTCAAAAGATCACGAACGACGATTCCGCTGCAACGGCCATCAACCACGACAACATCAACAAGTTCGGTTCGATTGAAAAGTCGGACACCACCCAAACCGATTTGGCGAGACAACTGCTGATAAGCACCGAGCAATAACTGCTGACCAGTTTGTCCGCGTGCATAAAAAGTTCGACTTACTTGTGCGCCACCAAAACTGCGGTTGTCGAGCATGCCGCCGTACTCGCGTGCAAATGGCACACCTTGAGCGACCATTTGGTCAATGATGTCAACCGAGACTTGCGCCAAACGATGCACGTTGCCTTCGCGGCTTCGAAAGTCGCCGCCTTTAATCGTGTCAATGAACAAGCGATTGATGCTGTCGCCGTCACCTTGATAATTTTTCGCGGCGTTGATTCCACCTTGAGCGGCGATCGAGTGGGCGCGACGCGGAGAATCGTGAAAAGTAAACGCATCAACTTGATAACCAAGTTCTGCCAAAGTTGCAGCAGCCGATGCGCCAGCCAAACCAGTGCCGACAACAATTACTTTAAATTTGCGCTTATTATTCGGATTGACAAGTTTCGCGTCGGCTTTGTAGTTGTCCCACTTTTCGTGCAACACACCATTTGGAATCTTGGCATTTAACAGCGCACCCATATTTATGCCTCTATATCTTTACGATGCCCGCAAGCACCGCGATCGGAAACGAAATATTGCCAATAACTACGACTAAAGCAAACCCAGTAGCAAAAGTCCAGCGCCATGCATTGAATCTCGGATTGTTCCAACCCAGAGATTGAAAAATACTCCAAGCTCCGTGACGCAAATGCATGCCGAGCAATAAGTTAGCCAAAATATAAAATACCGAAACGGGCCATCGATCAAGACTCCGCACAACATTTGCATAAACTTCTTCGCGCACGAATGAAGAATCGGTGCCAACCGTATTGACAACTCCAAAAGTCAGATCCAACAAGTGCCAGATCAAAAAACTCAGCACAGTCATGCCGCTATAGCGCATCGTGCGACTTGCAAAATTTGCAACTTCGTAATCGCGTGGTGATTGATATTTAACGGGTCGCGCTTGACGATTCAAAACTGTCAATGACCACGCGGCGTGCAAATGCAGCGCGAGCATTGCCACGAGACCGCCCCGCAATATCCATAACACTGCACCTTTCGGGGCGAGCGGATAAAGCAGGCTTCTCAAAAATTCGGCATAGTGATCTAGCTCAGCAGCACCGAGATACATCTTCAAATTGCCGAGCATGTGAAAGAACACGAAGCCCATCATCGCGATACCCGAAATCGCCATGACGTATTTCTTGCCAACAGCGGTCGAATAAATGTCCAAAATCAATGATCGCTTCTTGCGTACCGCAATCGCCGTGCCCGTTACTGGGGCTCGTGATTCGCCAGATTTTCTCAGTGTTTGCGCCATATCTTCTAACTTCACGCTAGTTGTCGGCTCATGACTAGACCACGTTCTTGGCACAACAACAGCGTGAACCGTGTCTCACCGACCATAAAACTGCTATATCTGAACTCTTTAAAATGGGGAGCATTCGCATTAGTGGTGGCAGATTCTTTATACTTTCCGAGACACATAACACGGGTCGCCACGGTGGCGAACCCAATGAGAAAACGGAGAAAATACACGTGAGCGCACTTTTTGCAACCGAAGGCGGATGGCAACAATTCACACTTAAAGGTGGCGA
>JAEMRY010000074.1:0-4802 GCA_016463105.1 Ilumatobacteraceae bacterium
AGGAGATGATTATGAAAACAGCAGTAATTGTTGACGCGGTTCGCACACCATGTGGCAAACGAAATGGTCGGTTGAAAGAGTGGCATCCAGTCGACTTGTCGGCGCATGTGTTGAAAGCACTTGTAGATCGCACAGGAATTGACCCAGCATTAGTTGACGACGTTGTGATGGGTTGTGTAATGCAGGTCGGCGAACAAAGTTTAAATATTGCACGCAATGCGATCCTTGCTGCTGGTTGGCCAGAGAGCGTGCCAGGCACAACAGTCGATCGCCAATGTGGTTCAAGCCAGCAAGCAGCGCACTTCGCTGCACAAGGAGTCATGGCTGGCGCTTACGACATTGTTGTCGCTGCTGGTGTTGAAGTTATGTCACGCGTTCCAATGGGTGCGTCGATTGCTGAAGGCAAACATGGGTTTCCATTTGGTCAGACCGTGCAGGCGCGTTATGCCGCAGACGGTGGTCTCGTTAACCAAGGTATCTCTGCAGAACTAATTGCAGAAAAATGGAATATCAGTCGCGAAGACATGGACCGTTTCGGAGTACGTTCACAAACTTATGCTGCTCGCGCAACAAAAGAAGGCCGCTTTCAAAACGAGATTATTCCAACACTCGATGCTGAAGGCAAAGTTATGACAACCGACGAAGGAATTCGCGAGTCAACACTTGAGAAACTTGCAACTCTAAAACCTGCTTATCGCCCAATTGAAGATGGTGGCAAAGTTACAGCAGGCAACTCATCGCAAATTACTGATGGAGCTACGGCAATTTTGATCATGTCCGAAGAGCGAGCCAAACAACTTGGGCTCAAGCCTCGCGCACGATTTGTAAACTTCGCAGTCGCCGCCGAGAACCCACGGTATATGTTGACTGCTCCAATCCCGGCAACCAAAAAAGTACTTGAACGTGCTGGGCTAAAACTAGATGACATCGATCTTGTTGAAATCAATGAAGCTTTCGCTTCCGTCGTGTTGGCATGGGAGAAAGAAATGCATCCAGATATGGAAAGAGTCAATGTCAATGGTGGCGCGATTGCACTCGGCCATCCACTTGGTGCTTCTGGCACACGATTAATGACAACGTTGTTAAACGAACTTGAGCGCACCGGCGGTCGTTATGGTTTGCAAACAATGTGCGAGGGTGGCGGTTTAGCCAACGCCACAATTATTGAACGCCTCGGTTAAATAACAAGTAAGTCAGCACTGATGCTGGGAAAAGTTATTTGGGGGCTTTTTGGCCTTGCATTGTTTTATTTTATTTGGAAGATCGGCATCGGTATGTTGCGCAGCATGACGTCAACTTTGCCGCCACCGCCGCCATCTGGCGAAATGCGCCGAATTAATGTTCGCTATCGATGCTCAAGTTGCGGAACAGAGCTACGAATGACGATGGCCCCAGATCAAGATCCGCCACCACCGCGACACTGTTTAGAAGATATGGATTTAGTTGCGCCAGTCGAATAACTGGCTGAAGATCAACTTATTTATCTAGTGATATTTAGTTGCGGTGAATAGACCGCCTAGAACAGTTACCAATCCAGAAAATAGATACCAGTTGTTGCGGTCACCAGGTACAAAGCCAAGGTAATAAAGCAGAATTATCAGCGAACCCAAACCAAGCAGTGAGAACATCAAAATTGGAACCCATGCTGGACTGACTTTTTGCTCTCGCAATGTTGGCGGTGTGTATCGCGAAGATGCTTCAGCGATACTTTGTCCATGCAGCGAATGAGTGTCTGATGAATCAAGGCGGTGTGTTTCGTGAACCCGCCCAGGCTTCGTGCCTTTTGGGGTTGTTCGCCCGCCACTACGTCGTTTTGATGGCGCCATATCTCGTTTAAGTGTAGAGGCGATAAATGGCTTTGTAACTGTCTAATTACAAGGCAGGCTTAAGGATATGAATAAATCTGCGCCAAAGATATTGGTGATTGATAACTATGACAGTTTCGTCTACAACCTCGTGCAGTATCTCGGTGAATTGGGAGCAGATCCAATCGTCGTGCGTAATGATGAAATCACAATTGATGAAGCACTTGCACTTAATCCAGATGGAGTTCTTTTGTCTCCAGGACCAGGTCAACCACAAGATGCTGGGATTTTATGTGCGGCGGTAAAAGCTTTTGCTGGTGTTGCACCAGTATTTGGAGTTTGTTTAGGTCATCAGGCGATCGGCCAAGTATTTGGCGCGGTAATTATTAATGCACCAGAACTTCAACACGGAAAAACCTCACAAATTCATCATAAGAATCTTGGAGTGTTCAACGGACTTGATTCGCCGATCACCGCCACGCGTTATCACTCGCTGATAATTGATCCAGGGTCTCTTCCGCAAGAGTTATTAGTCACTGCAACCACCCAAGACGGTTTAATTATGGGGGTGCGCCACCGCGAATTTGACATCGAAGGTGTGCAGTTTCACCCAGAAAGTATTTTGACAGATCATGGACACAAGATTGTTGAAATGTTTTTAAAGCGTTGCAAAAAATAGTGCTAAATAGTACTGCTAAATAACAGTTCGAAATAATTACGGAGTAGTTGTAGCAACTACTCCGCGTCCAACAGTTAGTCGAATAATCGCACCTGGATCTACCAAAATTCCAGAATCGGTACCTTGTGTTATAACTTTGCCGACATTTGTATCGCCCGCTGGTACATCTTGATACTTCACTTCTGGAGTCAATCCAACTGCGGCAAGTTGCGCGCGGGCATCGGCTTCGGTCATACCTTCTACTTGTGGCATTGAAATTTTATTTCCACCGCTTGATACAAAAACAACGATTGATGAGCCGGCCGGGGATTGAGTACCGATGGCTGGTTCGGTGCGAATTACACGTCCTTTTTCAATTGTCGTGCTCTGTTCGTCGGCGAGTGAGACAATAAAGTTGTAAGGAGCAGATTGCAAAAGCTGTTGGGCGGCTGTTGAAACTTGTCCTTGTACATTTGGAACCAACGCCTGGCCGATTCCTCCTGAGACAACGACACTAATAGTTGAGCCAGATCGCACTTGGGTATCAACTTTCGGATCTTGGTTAATGATTTGATTTTCTGGGATCTTTGGATCATTGCGTACTTCAGCAATCGCAAGTTGCAAACCAAGCGGCGCCAATAACGCGGTGGCTTCTTTTACTGTTAGGCCACGCACGAGTGGCACAACTACTGGAGTGCTTGCCGGGTTGTAAGTAATTGTGATCGTGTCACCGGTGCGCGCGAGAACACTTGGCGGTGGATCTTGTGAGTACACAACATCGTTACCGATGCCATCTTTAGCATCGGCATATGGCACTGGTGTGAAACCTAAAGCCAGCAGAGTTTCGCTGGCTTCTTTAACTGTGAGATTGCGTACATCTGGCACGGTTATAGAAACATTCGACGAACTATTCGTCAGTGTTTGATAAAGAAATATTCCACCCGCAAGCAACACGATTACTGCGAACAGAGCGCCGAAAACAAACAACGCTGTGCGTTGCGGAGTCACATCGTCGTAGGGCAGATTATTTGCTGTTCTTTTCTGTGGTTGCGCTGCTGATTTGTTTTCATCAGTACGTGGCAGTTGCATAGTTGCAGCGTCTTGTTTTGCAACAACAGTTGTCGCATTTTGATCCAACTTCGTAGCGGGTATTTGCTGAGTCTTTAAATCGTTAGTCGTTTTTATTGGATGATTTTTCATCGCCAAAACCGGCATACCTTCAACAAAGCGACGTAGTTCATCGCGAACTTCTCCAGCAGTTGAATAACGATCATCAGGTGATTTAGCCATGCATTTTGCAACGATCACCGAGATTGGTTCTGGAATCGACTCAATGCGGTCATGAAGTGGGGTTGCATGTTCATGAACTTGTTTATAGGCAATCGCCACAGCGTTCTCTCCCAAGAATGGTGCAGAACCTGCGAGCATTTCATACATCACGATCCCGAGTGAATAAATATCGCTGCGTTGATCAGTTGGGGCACCCTGTGCTTGCTCTGGAGAAAAATAAGTCGCCGTGCCCATTACCGCACCAGTTTGCGTCAGGCCTTGTTCGACTCCGGCACCGAGAGCACGAGCGATACCAAAATCAGCAACTTTTACTTGGCCGGTGGCGCTGACAAGAATATTTCCTGGTTTAACATCACGATGTATTACCCCGTTTTGATGCGCTGAACCAAGTGCGGCGGCGACTTCGCTGATTACATCGCAAACTTGCAGTGGAGTGAGTGTTCCGCTTTGCTTAAGAATGTCGGCAAGGGTGCGACCATCGACGTATTCCATTGCGATGTAATAAGTATTGTTAACGCGTCCCCAGTCGTAAACTCCAACGATATTCGGATGATTTAATCCACCGGCTGCCTGTGCTTCACGACGAAAACGCTCAACAAACGCTGGGTCAGTTGCAAACTCTTGAAATAAAACTTTTATCGCAACAGATCGATCCAACAAAATATCTCTGGCCTGAAATATTTCAGCCATACCACCGCGGCCAATACGTCGACCAATCTCGTATCGGTCATTGATGATTGTGCGCTTTGTATTACTCATGGTTTTGTCGTGCTCGTTATTGGCGACAGCACAGTCTCGACGACATCACGAATTTGGTTGACATAGTTCTGTGCGTCAAGGGCCGAATCAAAACCTGGTTGACCAGCAACTTCTTTAGCCAGTGCCGCACTTAGGTCGGTTCTTATAAGCGTGCTGTCAGCCTCAATTGTCGGGTTGATCCACATAAAATTTTTACCGCGGTAGATCAACACTCGGGCATCGGGCTTGTTGTTTTCGTAGTCTACAAAATATCCAGAGCGAATATAAGAAGTTATAAACACAATCGCGAC
>JAEMRY010000074.1:4902-6182 GCA_016463105.1 Ilumatobacteraceae bacterium
GTGATGTTGTCGCGACCGCCGTTTGTGTTGGCCATTGCTACAAGTTCATCTGCGGTTTTTTGTGGGTCTGTAATTCGTTTCAGGCATGTTGCGATATCTGCGTCGGTTACTTCGTCAACTAAACCATCACTACATAAAACATAACGATCACCTGCAATTAGCGGAAGTGTCCATGTGTCAACACCAACGACTGGTTCAATACCAAGTGCACGCGTGACAATATTTCGTCTCGCATGTGTTCTGGCTTCTTCGCGTGTAATTAATCCGTCGCTTACAAGTTCTTGCACATATGAATGGTCAACACTGACTTGTCGAAACTCTCCATTGCGCAATAAGTAAGTGCGTGAATCTCCGATATTGGCAACAGTTGCAGTAGCAACACTATTTTCACCAAGTGTTTGGTCAGATGTAGTAATCGCGAGGGCTGTGAGTGTGGTCCCCATTCCGCTTTGCTCAGTTTTGGCAGCAGCCGACTGAAATATTTGGACATTAATTTCTTTAATCAAGTCACCTAATTCTTTGGCATCAGCAATTCCGTTGGCGTGCGCTGATTTAAGCATGCTGGTGGCCATTGCGCTGGCTACTTCGCCAGCGTTGTGTCCACCCATACCATCGGCAACAACGAACAGGCCTTCTTGGGCCAACATTGAGTCTTCATTTTGTACACGAAGAACGCCGGTATCGCTCAGTGCTCCCCAGCGAATCAACATTTGAATCTATTTACAATCAGTGAGTTTATTAAAATAAATACCGTCACGATATTTCAAATCGGGCAGTTGAAGTTCCGAATGCAAGTTCATCGTTATTTATGAGTAGTTGCTCACTTAAAATCTTCTGTCCGTTAATTGTTGTGCCATTAGTGCTGCCAAGATCTAGAACCATCCATCCATCAGGCCCTCGACGCAGTTGAGCGTGTTCACGACTGACATTGCTGTCATTAAATACGACTCGACACGAATCTTGTCTGCCAACTTTTACTGTGTCGTTGTCTAGAACGATTCTTTGTCCGGTCGATAAAATTAATGCCGCCCCAACAATCGGTTTGATCTCGGCGATGATTTGAGCTGGGTTTCGTGTTTGATCGGCAGACTCTTTGGATATTGCCTCGACAGCGCCAGAAGATACAAGAAAAGTACCTTTTTTGATGTCCTCGGAGGATATGAAAACAACAGATATCGGGTCGTCATGTTTATAGTCCTGTTGCTCGCAGTGCTGAGTCGCTGCTTCAGCAAGTTCTCGCAATAAGTGCGATTCAATATCGTTAAAGGCTTCGTGGTCAA
>JAEMRY010000156.1 GCA_016463105.1 Ilumatobacteraceae bacterium
ACGATCAAGTTCGTGGTGAAGTTGTGTTCGATAATTCAACTATTGAAGACTTTGTGTTGTTACGTAGCAACGGCTCACCAGTTTTTTTGATCGCCAATGTTGTTGACGACATAACGCAGGCGATCACTCATGTTGTGCGTGCAGAAGAGCATTTACCCAACGCACCAAAGCAGCAAATGATTTGGGATGCGTTGGGCACAACGCCCCCGAGTTGGGCTCACGTTCCGGTGTTGGTTAACGAACAGCGAAAGAAACTCTCGAAACGTCGTGACAAAGTTGCAGTTGAGCAATATCGCCAAGAAGGCGTACTTGCTAACGCGATGAAAAACTATTTGATGACGCTTGGCTGGGCGCCAACTGGCGATACCGAGATAGTGCCATTTGAAAAAATCGTTGCCGAGTTTTCACTCAGCAGTGTCAATCATTCGCCAGCATTTTTTGACATTATAAAGTTGCAATCGTTTAACGCTGACTACATTCGCGCGATGTCGTTGGGTGATTTCATTGCGGCATGTGAACCGTGGTTGGTCAGCGAGAAGGCGCCATGGCTCGCCGAAAAATTTGATGCCAAAGTCTTCGCCGAAATCGCGCCGTTGGTTCAGACTCGCGTGCAACTACTGCAAGAAGTGCCAAGCATGGTTGATTTCTTGTTTTGTGATTTGCCGACGATTGATGACGTTTCGTTTGCGAAAGCATTTTCTACTGATTGGGCAGTGCCGACACTTGTCGCAATTCGTGATGGCTTTAAAACTTGTGAATGGAAAGCCGAATCGCTAAAGGGAGTTGTCGACAAAGTCGGTGAACAGAACTCTTTGAAACTCGGCAAACTTCAAGCACCATTGCGAGTGGCGGTGACAGGTCGCAGTGTTGGTCCACCATTATTTGAACCGATTGAAGTGCTTGGCCGCGAAGTAACGCTCAAACGTATTGATGCTGTATTAGTCAAAAAAGTTTCGTAGCGGCTGGTTCGATTATGCGTCTTCGCCGAGTTGCTAAAGCACTCGGTTTAGTTCTGATAATTAGTGGTCTGTACTATTCGATTTCGCTGTTTCAAGTTTGGAATGTTGGTCGTAGTGATGAGCAACGACCGGTAGACGCAATCATCGTGTTAGGTGCTGCACAATACGACGGGCGACCATCGCCGCAGTTGCAGACCCGACTTGATCACGCTTTCGAATTATGGAACCTAAACATGGCGTCGTACATCGTGGTTACTGGCGGCAACCAAATAGGCGACAGGTTTACTGAGGCGCAGGCAAGTAGAAAGTTTTTCGAGTCAATGGGTGTCAGTAGCGATTTAATTTTTGAAGAAAACTCTGGCAAGACGACGTACGAGTCGTTGCTGGCAGTTTCGCAAATCGCGTCTGGGCGAAAGATCTCACGTGTGTTGATTGTCAGCGATCCATTTCACGAGTTGCGTGCAAAGTTGATCGCCCAAGAAGTTGGGCTCATCGCATTCGCTTCGCCAACGCAATCTAGTGTTGTTCGCGGAGGAGCAGCTTTTCGACGCAATCTGCAAGAAGCAGTTGGCGTCGCTGTTGGGCGAGTAGTTGGCTTTCGTCGCGTTGATTCGTGGAGCAATTAATTAAATAATTGCGATATCGTAAAACCGTCACTCTGGGGAGTGGTGTAACTGGCAACACAGCAGATTCTGGTTCTGTTAT
>JAEMRY010000075.1 GCA_016463105.1 Ilumatobacteraceae bacterium
CTCTGCACATTGAGCACTGCCAAGATGCCTTGCGACTCGTCAGACCAATAATCGTTTAGTTTTTAATTTCAGTTGGCGGCAATTACTGCGAGGGCCACATCCGGCACGTTCGTGCAGATGCCATCGACTCCCCAACTGATTAGTTCTTGCATTCGCAACGGGTTGTCACATGTCCAAGTATTGATTTTTAACCCATGCTTGTGAAAAGTAATAACAAGTTGTTCGGTTAGCGATTTAACCCAAGGATGCAAAGCGTGATGACCCTGCTCTGCCATTTCTTTGGCGATTTGCTCAAAATTGTGACTATCAAGGGTCATTACTAGCCATGCTGTTTTCAGTTCTGGCATAATTTCTCGCACTGCATCTACTGTTTCACGTCGAAATGAAGAGATAAGCCAGCGTTCAATGGATCCTCGTTGTTTTAAGTAATCAACTACATCGCGCGTTATCTGCTCGGTTTCGTCAAAATCTGGTTCTCCAGAATCGTTTTTGATCTCAATATTCACCCACATTGAACCGCAGGCGTCTAAAGCCTCGGCCAGCGTTGGGATATAACTTGGCAGATCTGTTTTTCTGACTTCAATAATTGCGCGACCGTCGCTCAGTTTTGCATCATGGTGCACGATTAATTCGCCTGTGGCGCAACGGCGAACGTCTAGTTCGACTGCATTGGCGCCCATTTCAAGAGCACGGCTGAATGCCACCGTTGTATTTTCGACTTCAACCTTAGAAGCACCGCGATGAGCCATAACTTGGGTCACGCCCGCAGGCTACAAGAATAAAACTCCCAGAACGACGAAATAAAAACAAAATAAAATTTCTTTTATCTATTGTGAACTGAACAATTGTTCTCTAGTGTGAGCGACAGACAACCGCCGAAGTGTAAACATCATCAACAGGGAGTGATTAATGTCTTTTCTCGCAACAAGCCTTGCCCTTGGATCCGCAGACTATTCATGGAGGCAAGAAGCTTCTTGTAAAGACACCGATCCAGAATTGTTTTTTCCTGTTGGCTCAACTGGTCAAGCGTTAGTTCAGATTTCAGAAGCCAAAGTTGTATGCGATGAATGTTTAGTTCGTGGAAAGTGTTTAAATTTTGCACTTGAGACAAACCAAGATTGGGGAATCTGGGGCGGCATGTCAGAAGATGAGCGCCGCGATATTCGCCGCCGTCGAGCAGCCGAGCGCAGAAGTTCGCGTTTACTCGCCTAAATAAAAAGCGAGAATAAATTAATTTATTCTCCAGTAAACGGAATCTTTAAGTCAACAACAGTTCCAGCACCGTTGCTATTTACAACAAGATCGCCATGCGAGTCGCCAACTAGCGCGGGTCGCATCTGAATCGTGCCAGCGAGTTCGGTAGTCACGAGTGTTCGCACGATTGACAAACCCAAACCAGTGGCCATGCCGATATTGAAATCGCTGTGTAATCCGCGACCATTGTCGGTGACTCGAATATTTAGTGACTTGTCGTCGTGACTCAACGTGACAAGCACAGCACCGCCAGCACTGCCTTCAGGAAACCCGTGATCCACTGCATTTTGTAAAAGTTCAAGAATCACAACTGACAACGGCGTAGCAATTGTGGCAGGCAATCGACCACCATCGCCGAGCACGTTGAACTTAACCGGACGATCAGCAGATTGAAGACCTTCTTCGACAAGTCGCAATAGCGGACGAACAATTTCGACAAACGAAATGTCTTCGCCTGCCTCATGTGAAAGAGTTTCATGCACCAACGCAATCGTTCGTATTCGCCTGACTGATTCGGCAATCGCAGATATTGCTTCTTCGCTTTTGAGCCGACGCGCTTGCAAACGCAACAGCGAAGAGATCGTCTGTAAGTTATTTTTTACACGATGGTGAATCTCGCGAATCGTCGCATCTTTGGTAAGCAAAAGCCGGTCGCGCCGTCGCAACTCTGAAACGTCACGCATTAACACCACACCGCCAGTTACAACTACATCCCGACCAACACGCTTGAGTGTTGGAATAGTGCGAGTCAGCAGCGTTACTTCAGATGTCTGCTCAAACTCTTCGACTACTGGCTCGCGGCGCTCGTAGGCATTTCTTGCGGCAGTCTGAGCAACACCAAGTTCAGCCAAACTCTGCCCTACTGCGTTTGTGCTTACTCCAACTCGGTGCATCGCCGAAACAGCATTTGGTGATGCATAACGAACTCGAGCATCGGCATCTAAAACAATTACACCATCACCAACTCTGGGTGCAACGGTTGCATCGGCGACACGACCTTCAAATGGAAACAAACCAGTCGAAATCATTTTCGTGAAATCTTCAAAAATTGCTAAATAGGTTCGTTCGAGTTGCCCAGGCTTTCGACCACTTCTTGTTGACCATTCGCGAGTCAACACAGCAACTACGCGATCATCACACCGCACCGGAATCGCCATCAGACTTACAGCATCAGGTTGTGAATCAACTTGAATTTCGCCAGTCACAACTTTTTGCGAAGTGAACGCTTGATCGATCATCGTGCGCTTAACTAAATCGGCTGATAATCCAACAAGGTCGGTGTCGTAAAGAGTTTGACCAGTTGCGGCACGTACCTGAGCAGCAACAATCCATTTTTTGTCGGCTGTTGGCAAATACAGAAGCATGTCGGCGAAACAAAAATCAGCGAGCATTCCCCACTCAGAAAGAAGTGCGCTTAGGTGTTCAATAGTCCGCTCATCGGTATTGCCATGTTCATGAGCAATTTCGACAAGCGTTGGCATAAATTATCTGAGTTACTAGCTGCCGAAGCCCATCTTGCGATCACCATTCGGCGCACCGAATTCGACAAATGCGATTTTCTCAGATGGAATCGCGGTTTCTTTGCCACGCTTATCGGTCAACCAGAGAACGGCAGATTTGCCTTCAAGCGCTGCTTCAACCGCCGCGCGAGTTTTTGTATGTGATTTTTCGTCGTCGGGCATTTCAAGAGAAATTTCTCTCGGTGCATGTTGTACGCCAATTCGAATGTCCACTGGTTGCTTCTTTCTTTAGTTGAATACTTCGTCATCCACCACACTAGGCGCAGGGCAGAAAGTTTTTAGTTAATTAACCTTAAGCGCGGCGCTGAACACTTTCTTAGGCTTCATGTCTTCTGCAATACGTTTAGCAAGTTGTGCAAAAATAAGCCCGACTTCAGACTCGGGGGCAATTGCCGAAATTGGTCGACCAGTGTCACCACCTTCGCGAAGTTGCTCAATCAGCGGAATCTGAGCCAACAACGGCACTTTCAATTCGTCGGCCAATAACTGTCCACCGCCTGAACCAAATAGTTCATATCGTTTTTTGTCTTCGCCGATGAACCAAGACATATTTTCAATAATTCCACGCACAGGAAGATTGACTTTTACCGCCATCGCCGCTGACAATCGAGCAACTTTTTGGGCTGCTAATTGCGGTGTAGTCACAACAAGAACTTCTGCACGCGGCAAATATTGACTGAGGCTCAATGCAATGTCGCCCGTACCTGGTGGCATGTCGATCAACAAAAAATCTGGTTCATCCCAATAAACATCTGTAAGAAATTGTTCAAGTGCTTTATGCAACATCGGCCCGCGCCAAACAACTGCCTGACCTTCAGGAACAAAATATCCAATTGAGATACATCGCACACCCCAGGCTTCTGGCGGCAACAACATATTGTCAATCACAACTGGGTCACGATCGGTGCCGAGCATTCTTGGAATCGAATATCCATAGATGTCGGCATCTACAACGCCTACTTTGTATCCGGCAGTTGCAAGTGCGACTGCAAGATTTGTTGTCACGCTACTTTTTCCGACGCCGCCCTTACCCGATGAAATTAAAATTGGTCGAGTCTTAGAACCAGGTTGCGCAAATGAAATCGTGCGACCTTGTGAATGCCCCTGCGCTGGTGTGCTGCCAGCAGTTGATGCAGGGTCACCATGAACAAGTTCGCGTACTTTGGCTCGCTCAGCATCAGTCATCACACCAAAGTTGAGCGCTACATCTTTTACACCCTCAAGAGCACGCAACGCAGTGTTGACACGCTGTTGAATTTCGTTTCGAAGCGGACAACCAGAAATTGTCAATACAACCGTCAGCGAAACTGCGCCCGATGAATTAATTTCAACATCGCGAACCATTCCGAGGTCGACAATTGAGCGATGCAACTCGGGGTCTTGAACTGGTCGAAGTGCATCAATTAGATGTTCAATACTTGGCAAAGACATGGTGGGTTGGGTTCCGATCAAATGGCGCTAAAAATTAACACTACGGCCATAGGTAGAATATCCTTTGTGAACCGAAAACCGCCGAGCGGAACTAAAGAACTGAATAATGGCGATTTCACGGCGACAGTGTCAGCAATCACATCGGCATTTGGTGATCCAACACGACGAGCGATCTATTTATTCACCCGAGAAGCAAAAAATGGTGTAACCGCAAGCGAAATTGCTGAGAAATTTGAGCTCCATTCAAATGTTGCTCGACACCATCTAGACAAACTTGCTGCCGGCGGGTACCTCGAAGTCGAGGTATCACGAAACGATGGAGCCGGTGCGGGTCGACCTTCAAAGCACTATCGGGCCACTAACCCAAACCAATCTTTAGAGTTTCCAGTTCGAAGCGATGATCTAGTGCTGTCGCTGCTCGGCAAAGCGTTAACTTTGCTTTCGCCAGAAGATGCAACTGTGATGGCCGAAGAAGTCGGGCAACAATATGGTCGTGCGATGGCGACAAGTTTGACTGGCTACGACGTGAATACAACACAGAGATCTTTGCGTTCTGCATTGCAAGCCGTGGCGGACGCACTAACCGCACATGGTTTCGCCGCTCACACTGATCAGCGCAATAATCAACTTCGAATCGTCAACAATCACTGCCCGTTCGGCGAACTCGCAATTGAACATCCAGTCATCTGTGCTGTTGACCGTGGAATGGTAAAAGGAATGTTGACTGCGCTTTACGGAGATACAAACCCCGAACTCTCATCTTCATTGCCGATGGGTGATACTTTTTGCGCGACAACTATTTAATTAGTTAAAACTAGTCACCCCAGAATCGTTGTTCTAAAAACGGATCACCGTACATGTGATATCCGTTTTGCTCCCAAAAACCTGGGGCATCAGCATCGCAAACTTCTAATCGTCGCAACCACTTTGGTGATTTCCAAAAATATAACCGTGGTATCAACAGACGCACTGGTCCGCCATGAATCGGTTCAATATCTTCGCCTTCATATGCATAAACAACCAGCGAATCATCACGCATGATGTCTTCTAACGGCACGTTTGCGGTGTAACCATATTCGGCGTGACCCATCACATGGGTTGCATTGCTTGAAATTTTTGCTTTCTCAAACAAATCACGAACACGCACACCAGCCCAAGTCGTATCAAATTTTGACCATTTGGTCACGCAGTGAATATCTGTTTTAAGTTTCGTCGCCGGTAATGCTCGCAACTCATCAAATGACAATGTGAAGGGTTTTTCAACCAAGCCATCAATAGTTAGGTTCCACTCGCCTGGTTTATAAGTTGGCACATCGCCAACATGAAGCACCGGAAACCGATCGGTCAGATATTGTCCGGGTGGCAAACGTGATTCGTCAAATCCTTTGGCTGCTAATTCATCACGATTTCGATCAAAGAATCCCACAGAACAATTGTGCCTTAAAAACCTCACCAATGCATCAATCAAGTAATTGCGGGTTACATTTTTCACGTGACTCTTTACATAGTTCGCCACGCCAAAGCAGGAAAGCGCAGCGAATGGGAGGGCCCAGACGAGATGCGACCCCTTAGCGATAAAGGTTGGGAGCAAGCACAAGCACTCGCAGAAAAACTTAAGTTAATTTCACCAACCAATTTAATTTCGAGTCCAGCCACAAGATGTATACAAACTCTTAAGCCACTCAGTAAAGCAATAAATATCAAAATTGTTTCTGATCAGCGGTTATTTGAACATGGTGATATTGCAAAAACTCTAGAGGTGCTCGAAGAAGTCGAAGATTCAACTGTGATTTCAAGTCATGGTGACATGATTCCTGAAGTAATTAAATTACTTGAGCGCCGCGGAATGGAAATCGGGTCTAAGCCAGATTGGCGAAAAGCCTCGGTCTGGGTTGTTGAGCGCACAAATCGCGGATTCAAATC
>JAEMRY010000014.1:0-12190 GCA_016463105.1 Ilumatobacteraceae bacterium
CTATGAAGTTTGAAGAGTTGCGTGAATTAATTCGGTCAAGACGCACCGACATGATGGTTGACAAAGATCGCGCACTCGATGCTGGCGCTATCGAAAAACTCTGTGAACTCGCAATGTGGGCGCCAAATCACAAACTCACGTTTCCGTGGATGTTTGCGGCCGTGACAAGCGACGCCCGCGAACGACTCAGCAACTGTGTAGCCGATGCGATGGCCCGCGAAGGCGACAAGCCCGAACGCGTCGCCAAAGCACGCACCAAGTTTCAGCGCGCACCAGTGATCTTGATAGTCGGCTCAGAACAAGGCGACACTCAGTTGCGCACCGAAGAAAATCGCGACGCAGTTTCAGCGGGCATTCAAAATATTTTGCTTGGCGCAACGACACTTGGTCTCGCAAGTTTTTGGTCAAGTTGCCCGCGTGGCGCCAATGATGATGTTGCAAACTTTTGTGAGTTTCCGCAAGGTACACACGTCACAGCAATGATCTATCTTGGCCACCCACAACGCCAAGCGCCAGCGATTGAACGCCCGCCAGTAAAAATTAAAACAATTGCTGGCTGATTAGCGAGATAATTAACTCGGCTGGTAAACGCCGAAGACTTCGCGCAATACATCGCTAACTTCGCCGAGAGTTGCGTTGGCCCGCAATGCATCTTTCATTGGATACAAAACATTGTCGGTGGCTTTAGCCGCACTCTTTAGTTTTGCTAGCGCGGCTGTCACATCGTTTTGGTTTCGTGTCGCACGCAATTTTGCCACCCGAGCAATCTGGCTTCGTTCAAGTTCTGGATCAACCTTGGTTCGCACCGGTCGTACATCGTTCTCAATCTCAAACTTATTGACACCCACCAAAACCCGAGAGCCGTTGTCAATAGATTTCGTATACGAATAAGCGGCTTCTTCAATCTCGCCCATCTGAAATCCAGATTCGATTGCCTGCACTGCACCACCCATCGCTTCGATTCGTTCGATGTACTCCCAAGCAAGTCGTTCTACTTCGTTTGTCAAAGATTCAACATAATAAGAGCCCGCAAGTGGATCTGGTGTGTCGGTGACTCCACTCTCGTAGCCAATTATTTGTTGCGTTCGCAATGCAATGCGAGCCGCATCTTCGGTTGGCAAACTCAACGCCTCATCAAAACCGTTGGTATGCAAACTTTGTGTCCCACCCAAAACCGCTGCCATACTTTGAACGGCAACCCGCACAATGTTGTTCTGAGGCTGTTGAGCGGTCAAAGTCGAACCACCGGTTTGAGTGTGAAATCGCATCAGCGCACTCGCAGGGTTCTTTGCACCGAACCTCTTAGTCATGATCGTGTGCCACATTCGACGACTCGCACGAAACTTTGCAACTTCTTCGAAAAAATTGTTGTGACCGTTCCAAAAAAAACTTAATCTCGGCCCAAAATCATCAACATCGAGGCCAGAATCGATTGCTGCCTGCACATAGGCAATCGCATTTGACAAAGTAAACGCAAGTTCTTGCACTGCAGTGCTGCCGGCTTCACGAATGTGATACCCAGAAATCGAAATCGTGTTCCATTTCGGAATATTCTTTGCACAATAAGCAAAAATATCCGTGATTACACGCATCGAGGGTCGAGGCGGATAAATATAAGTTCCGCGTGCAATATATTCTTTTAATAAATCATTTTGAATTGTGCCAGAGATCTCGTTAGATGCAACACCGCGTTCTTCGGCGACTAGTTCATAAAGTAGCAACAACACTGACGCCGTCGAATTAATCGTCATTGATGTAGTCACTTTGTCTAGCGGCAGATCGGCAAGCAAAATTCGCATGTCTTCAATCGAGTCGATCGCTACGCCAACTTTGCCAACTTCTCCGGCAGCGCGAGGATGATCGCTGTCGTAACCCATCTGCGTCGGCAAATCGAAAGCACACGACAAACCTGTTTGACCGGCATCTAGCAAAAATTTAAATCGCTGATTTGTATCGGCCGCGGTGCCAAAGCCCGCGTATTGGCGCATCGTCCAAAGTCGATCGCGGTGCATCGTTGGATAAATACCTCGCGTGTACGGCGCTTCGCCGGGCGCACCAAGTTGAGATTGTTCGTCGAAATCAGCGAGAGATTCTTTTGTATAGAGTGCTCCGACTTCAATCCCAGAATCAGTCGATTTATTAGTAGTCGGTTTATTCATAGTTTCTATAACAAGACTACGAGTTTGGTTGCCTTGCTGCGACCACAGAGATCTCCATTAGCCATTCAGGTCGTGCGAGCGCGGGCACAGTTACAAGCGTGCTCGCCGCGTGATGCCCCGACATTGCAGAATCTCGTGCCGCCATAACGGCTTTTAAGTTTTCTGCGAGATCTTTTGTATTCACTACATATGTCGTCACTGAAACTAAATCAGTGATCGTCATTTGACCTTCAGCCAAAATCAACGAAATATTTTGCCAAATAACACTCGCCTGCTCACTGATCGTTGCGGGCACGCTCCCGTCACGTTTTGTCGGCACCACGCCAGAAGTAACAACAAGTTCGAGTCCAGCCGGAACATGCACGCCATGGGCAAATGCCGCCGCCGGCGCAGCCATTTCTGGCGGTGAAAGTTCTCGGGGTTTGTTCAAGACCATTCACAATAAGCCATAATTGTCGGATGAGCAATAAGGCAGTCGGGCACGAGAATCTCGCAGACATTGATGTGCTCGAAAGAATCGAACAACGCGTGTTGTGGCTTGCAGTACGAATGGTTGATTATGCCAATCGCGAACGAGAAATTGCACCAGCACCAGGTGGACGAGATTCTGAATTCAACGTAAAAGTTGGCGGGCACATGGCCAGCAGTGCGTCGGTTGTCAGCATCATGACTTCACTTTGGTTTGGTCATTTGAACGGCGATGACAAAGTTGCAGTCAAGCCACATGCCTCACCAATTTTTCATGCGATTAAATATTTAACCGGAGAACTAGATCGTTCATATTTGAAACGTCTACGTACACTCGGCGGGTTGCAGAGTTATCCGAGTCGAACCAAAGATCCAGACGTTGCCGACTTCTCAACTGGCTCTGTTGGCCTCGGTGCAGTTGCTCCGTTGTTTGCATCAATGGTTCGTCGTTATATTGACGCACACTTCGGTCCTCGCCCATCAGCAAGATTCATTGCACTAGTTGGAGATGCAGAACTTGACGAAGGAAATATCTGGGAGGCAATCGCAGATCCGTCGCTGCAGGGTCTTGGCAACGTGATGTGGGTTGTTGATGCCAACAGACAAAGTCTTGATCGCGTTGTACCTGGCATGAAGATCAAAAAACTTGCTGGTTTTTTCGCAGATGCTGGTTGGCACGTAATCGAAGCAAAGTACGGCAACCGTTTGCAGGCAGCATTCGCCCTACCGGGTGGCGAAGCGTTGCGCACTTACATCGACGAAATGTCGAACGAGCGCTATCAGAGTTTGTTCGCTGTTTTCGGCGCAGCGTTGCGCGAAAAGTTTTTAGCGGGCGCGCCTGGCGAAGTAATTGCATTCATTAATGACATTTCGGATGAAGACCTTGCCCCGCTCGTTCAAAATCTTGGTGGTCACGACATTGAGATGTTGCTGGATGCTTATCGTGAATGCGATTTAGTAACAGACAAGCCGAGTGTTGTTTTTGCTTACACCGTTAAAGGTTGGGGTTTACCGATTGCTGGCGATCCACTCAACCACGCTGCTCTACTCTCAGAATCTCAAATTAATGCGCTACGAAAGAGAAACGGTCTAACTCTTGAAACTGAGTGGGATCAGTTTGTCAAAGACAGCGAAGAAGATCGCGTTTGCCGCGCAGTTGGTGGAGATATAAACAACAAAAAACTCACTGCGCGTCCGCAATTGAAAATTCCACACGAAGTCAGTATTGCCATTGGCAAAAAACCTTTATCAACTCAAGAAGTTTTCGGGCGGCTATTAACCGGTCTTGGGGCGATACCCGAAATTGCTGAGCGAATGGTTACAACTTCTCCAGATGTGAGTGTCAGCACAAACTTGGGTGGGTGGATAAACAAGTTTGGCGTGTTCAGTTCGGATGAACAACCAAATTATTTGGGTGATGATCGGTTGTTGCGATGGAACGAAGGACCCCAGGGTCGTCACGTTGAACTGGGACTGAGCGAAATGAATTTATTTCTTGCTCTGCACGCCTTTGGTCTTGGTCACGAATTGCACGGCGAGCATTTACTACCGATCGGCACCGTCTACGATCCATTCGTTTGTCGTGGACTAGATGCATTGATCTATGCGCTGTACAACGGTGCAAGATTTATTTTGATCGGCACACCTTCTGGCATCACACTTGCGCCAGAAGGCGGAGCGCACCAAAGCACTGTCACAACTTCGCTCGGCATGGAACTGCCGAATATGACATATGCCGAACCTTGTTATGCCCGCTCACTTGACTGGTTGTTGTGCAACGGACTTGAACGACTCGGCACACCAGATGGCGACAGTATGTATTTGCGTTTATCGACACGGCCGATAGATCAAACACCGTTTGAAAATGTTTTGGCAGCGCGCGGCGCTGACGAGTTGCGTGCTGATGTTTTGGCAGGCGGATATCGACTTTATGAACCAACAGATACAACACGGTCGACTGATTTGATTATTGCAGCAACCGGAAGCGTGGTACCCGAAGCACTGGCTGCAGCAAAACTTCTTGAAGCAGAAGGCATCAACGCAGTCGTGATCGACATCTGCTCACCTGATCGTATTTATCGTGGGTGGCGCAACGCTCAGCAAGAGGCAACTCGCAATGGTGTAACCACTCGCGATGTCGGACACTGGGGCAAACTTCTAAATGAGTCTGAGCGCCGTCTGCCAATTCTGACCGTGCAGGATGCTGCGAGTCATTCTCTTGCTTGGCTCGGGTCGGTTTACGGGGCTCGAACCGTGCCGGTGGGTGTAGACGAATTTGGTCAATCTGGCACAATCGCCGAGTTATATGGCATTTTTGACCTGTTGCCAGAGCAACTCGTCAACGCTGCGTTGCTGGCATTGACGTAACCTGAAGTTATGGCAATCATCGAACAATCCTCGGCTACAAAAAAAGTAATTGATGGCATCGAACTCACACCAAAAGTTGTGACGCCATTAAGTCAACCGATATTTGAAACATTCGAACAAGAGCGTCAGCACCGCAAAGAAAAACTTGCAGGAGCGATGCGAATTTTTGGTCGTCTTGGTTTTGGCGAAGGCGTTGCCGGACACATCACTGTTCGCGATCCAGAGTTCACCGATCATTTCTGGGTCAACCCATTTGCGAAAAGTTTTAGATATATGTCTGTTAGTGATTTGTTGCTCGTCAATCATGACGGTGATGTTGTCTATGGTTCTCAGCCGGTAAATCGTGCGGCATTTTGTATTCATGCGGCGATACATCAAGCTCGACCAGATGTTATTGCTGCGGCGCACGCACATTCGCCCTACGGCAAGTCTTGGTCATCGCTTGGACGCAAGCTTGATCCAATCACACAAGACTCTTGTTACTTCTACGAAGACCATACGGTGATCACCGAACAAGGTGGTGCGGTTGTAGTTGAAATCGCTGCAGGAAGAGAAATTGCTGCAAAGTTTCCGAAAGGCAAAGCCGCAATTCACCAAAATCATGGATTATTTACTGTTAGCGAAACAGTTGACGCCGCGGCATTTTGGTTTATCACCATGGAACGAACCTGCCAGGCACAACTGATGGCCGAAGCAGTTGGAACTCCAAAATTGATTCCACATGAGATGGCAAGTTACACACGAGACCTGACTGGGTTTCCTGCTGCTGGTTGGTTGCAGTTTCAACCGCTGTGGCAAGAAATTTGCCGAACTGATCCAGATCTTTTCGATTGAGTTCTAACACCGCTTCGCGCGGATTTAATCGTTTAGCAAATAATGCGCCACCCGAAGCGCTGTTCGTCGTCTCTGCGATTGGTCAATACTGCGGCGCGGTCATTGCCGTTCGTTTATTTGATGACTTGGCGCCAGCAAGTGTGGCTTGGTTTCGCGTAATAGGTGCCGCGCTAGTACTAATTGTGTTATCTGTTCCTACATTGCGTCGTGGTGGTCGATGGTCACGAAATGAAATTTTGGCAGTAAGTCTTTTTGGAATCTCAACAGCGTTTATGAACCTATTTTTTTATTTAGCCATTCAGCATCTCGATCTCGGCAAAGGTGTAGCCATCGAATTTATTGGGCCAATCACAGTTGCTGCATTTCGTACTCGAACTAGCCGTAATGCAGTTGCGCTAATCAGCGCCGTGATTGGCGTGCTGATTCTTTCTGGGATCGAGATGGGCAATGAGCCCGTCGGTTTAATTTTTATATTTCTTGCTTCAATTATGTGGGCGCTTTACATCGTTATCGGGGCCAAAGTCGCTCGCTTTGACCGCGGGGTTTCTGGACTCGGTGTTGGATTAATGATTGGCGCACTGTTTATCACCCCGTTCGGCGCCCCAACAAGCGGCCCTGCGTTTGGCGCTCCGTGGATTTTGGCAACTTGCTTTCTTGTTGGAATTTTGTCGAATGCAATTGGATATGGAATCGATCAATATACATTGCGAAGAATTCCTGTGCGACGATTTTCTGTATTGCTGGCTTTGCTTCCGGTAACTGCAACAATTTTTGGTTTAATTTTTCTTGATCAGGTGCCAAGCATCACAGACCTAATCGGAATTACTTTTGTTCTTGCTGGCGTTGTCGTTCAACAACGAGACACAGTTGTGGCAACCGAAGTTGTTGCCTAAATCACAAAGTCCCAAATCACTGCACAATTAAGTTAGACTTCGGGGGCGGGTGAGGAAGAAGTAGTTCTATATGCGCATGTCCCCCAACACATTTCTCCGACGCATCGGCGTCATTGTCTGCCTTGCGACATTGGTTGCTGGGGTCACGCCGCTGTCGTTGGTTAAAGCTGCCGAAGGTCAATTGCCTGGTGGAATAATTATTTATGGTCGTGGATTTGGCCATGGTCGTGGCTTAAGTCAATACGGTTCTTACGGTTGGGCAACTGTTTCTGGTTGGTCGTGGGAACAAATTCTGGACTTCTATTACGGTGGCGCTACTGGCAACACGCGCTCACCTCTCGAAGCACCAAATCAAGACATGAGCGTTTGGCTGAGCTTGATGAATACCAAACAAACAGGCGTTGTTTCTGATTCGGGCACGATGCGGCTTTTAGAAGATCCTGACCAGGCCAGACGGTTTACATCAATGGTTGCGCGCGAAAAATCTGGCGCACAGCGCGTATATCAAGTTTGGGGATCAAAAGATCGCAAGTGTCTTAACGAAGCTGACTCGCCAGAGGCTGCCGGGTTTGCATTGATCGGTGAATTTAATGAGACTGCATCTTTTGTAACTAACGCCAGCCAAGACCCAGCAGCTACATCGCTTGACACGGTTGGATTATGCGAGCCGAAGTCAACTACTGCAAATCAAGTTCGTTACTATCGCGGCATCGTGCGCGCGTTGAACAATTCAAAAAACGAAAACCGAACAATCAACATTGCCCGTCTTGATGATTACATTCGCGGTGTCGTGCCCCGTGAGTCACCTGCAAGTTGGGGCGATGCAGCCGGTGGCGCTGGGATGAATGCTCTTCGCGCACAAGCAGTGGCCGCTCGCTCATATTCGGTAACCGAAAACCGTTACGCGGGTCTTGCAAAAACTTGCGATACACAGGATTGTCAGGTTTATGGCGGTGCGGCTCTGCGCACGTCAGTAAACGCAACGCCAACAGTTCTCGAAAGTCCGAACACCGATCGCGCAGTTGCCGAAACTACTGGTGTGATTATTCGCAACCCGCAAGGTGGCGTGGTGCGAACTGAGTTCTCATCTTCAAACGGTGGCCGCACCGCAGGCGGAATATTTCCGGCACAAGTTGACCAAGGAGATCTTGCTGCAGACAGTTCGCTTATGGTTTGGTCTCGGGCATTTTCTGCCGCAGTGCTCACAGCCAAGTATCCGCAGATCGGAATCCTTACAGCAGTTACGACGACAAACGATGGCCTCGGCGGAGACTGGGGTGGCTACGCAGTTGAAGTGACAATCACCGGCACGACTGGTGAAGTAAAAATGTCTGGTTGGAGTTTTCGCAGTGCGCTTGATCTTCCATCGCCGTGGTATGGAGTCACTCCAGTGTTCGGCGCGCCGCTTGATGCTGGCGCAGTTGGCTCAATGTTATTTATTGGTGACTCGGTCGGAGAAAGCATCGTCTCAGAATTCGGTGCGATCATCTCGTCTGCTTATCCATCAGTCAACTTTCAGGCGATCCCAAATCGGTGCATGGTTGGACCAGCCTGTATCACCCCTGACAAAGGACAACCCGATGCACTCGGAGTTCTCAACGCACTAACTGCCGAACAGTTTCCGACGATTGCCCTGGTTCAACTTGGATACAACGATGACCCAGCAACCATGTCCAGCGATGTAACTCAAGTTATTAATGCACTTAACGCACGAAATGTGCAACGCATAGTGTTCATAAATCTTTCAACACGAAGAACATCACAAAATTATGCACTGTCGAATGCTGCGTTCACTTCAGCGGCTCTAACTAATCCCAATGTTTCTGTGTTGGATTGGAACACAGCCAGCGGTGCAGCATCTCAATCGCGCTGGTTTAGAGATGATGTTCATCTCACTACCACTGGCCGTGCTGAGTTTGCATTATTTTTGCGAAATCAACTTGACGCACTGCGGGCGCAAGGCTTAATCACTGCCAACGCCGCAAATATTTTGCCGCTTGCTGTGCCACTAATTATTGGCAATAGAGGTGAGCCAGTTTCGGCATTGCAGAAGGCGCTTAACATTGCATTGGATTTAAAAAAGAAACAAAAGTTGGCATCTGACGGCAACTATGGCAAAGGCACAGCCGCTGCTGTTTCAAAAATTGAAGAACTTAATGGCTTGCCGATTGACGGTGTTGCCGATGCGACGGTGCTGACTATTTTAGGTATCGATACGACAACATTTTCGCTCCAACAAAATGCGAGACATACTTCTATTGCGACCGCACAAACTGCACTAAGTCGTGTGCTGAAAATCAAAATTAAAGCCGATGGCATCTTTGGCTCAGGAACTGCAAAGCAACTTAAACGCTTTCAAAAAAGCGTTGGTCTGAAGCAAACTGGCGCAATTGACCGCACCACATGGCTTTCGCTATTGGCTGCCAGTGTTTCAGTAGTTAAATAAGCAATCTCAGTTAGTCGTTGCAAAGCGGGCGTGCCAAGACTCGTCGCTTACAAGTGTTGGGTAAGCCGCTTTATATTCGCCCTTGAGTCGCTTGTAGTTAAACGCAATATCTTTGGTGACCACTGCAACTTCACGCAACAAACTAAAAAATCGTTTCGCATCGCGCTCAACCAAAAACCCTTCAGGCAAGCGATCGTGACGATACAAAATGCGGTTGTAACGAGTTGCCAAACCAACGGCTCGTGAGTCAATCGGCGCCGTTCTGAGTGTGTCACGTCGCAAAACTTTAGGCAATACATAGCCACCGACAAGCGGTAACGCCAGAGCAAATCCAATAAGTCGAATCAACTTGGGCCTCGGTGTGGTGATCGAGACTGCTGCCAACTCTGGCGACAACGGTCCTGGTTTTTCTTCTGTGACTTTGCGTAGTTCATCATGCAACGCAGAGTGATCTGTGGCCATCAAAGCTTGCGGGCCAGCCAAGTATGCGCGCACACCGCGAATCATGTACTCGACACTGGCATATCGCATCGAAAACAAATTACGAAAGCACAATGCAATGAATCTTCGTGCGAGATGCCACCAATGGTGATTATCAAATACAAGTGTGTCAATTATTGCAAAATTGCGTTTTTCATAATATAACGAAGAAGGATTATTCTTTAATCCGAAATCGGCGTGCCATACAATTACGCCGTTCATCGTCACGCTGTGTTCGCCGGTATGCATCAAACCAAACGCGACATCATCTCCGCGAACAAAAACTGGCAGTGGGTTGTCTCGAGTAATCGATATTGGAAACGCCGTGTACCACCACGCCGTGTACGCAAATTTCTTTTCACGAACGTCGCGCAATGCCAACTTACGCTCACGAAGATCGTCTTCACGACCAATCGCGCGCAATGGGTAGAGAGACCTCCAGCGGTATTTAGAGCCAGCCTCAAACTGCATCCAGGCCTGCTCTTCGCTCAGCATCGCACCATGAATACAAAGTTTTGCGTCGCGCGCAAAAGTAAATAACGCAAATGTACGAACCAAGGCTTCGGGCTCAAGGGTGATGTCGTCATCCATTAATAACACGTGAGTTGACCAACCCTCATCACGCAAATAAATAATTCCGCGAGCGAACCCACCGGCACCGCCCAAGTTCGGGTTTGGCACAACTGTGATCGGAGCATTTGGTGCAGTATCGAATTTGATATTTCGTGCATTGTCTACGACCAAAATTCGCATATTGTTGCGCAAAGAATCCAGACTTTCGACAAGATGCAAAACTTTTGCCACAGTCGGCTTGACATAATCTTGTCGATTAAATGTTGTGATTGAAAGGCTCAGCCGAACTTCACGCGGTGCCTGAGTTTTCGTTGTCCACTGCCCACCAGAAACAACTACGTCAGATTGTTCGGCACTTATCCGCACGAAGTAAGACCCAATTGGCGACTTTGCAAAGTCAGGCACATCAAGCGTCGTCTTGCCACTTGGCGAGATTCCGGCGCTAACGACTATTTCTTCATGCATCAAAAGACCCGCCACTCGAGACGTAACGCCGACCAACTCGATGCGTCCAGAGCCAACTGCATTAACGGTGACTTGTAGCGAGTCAACAATGCTGAGTCGCTTCCAACGCCCCGCAGCAAAAACACCAAACGAAGTATCAAAACTCAGTTCGGCGCCCGTGCGCAATTGTGCTGCGTCATTTGCAAAAGTTACATCGCCTTCTGTGCGCGTGTACAACAACGGTTCAGTTGTTTCGGCGCGTGGCAATGTCAGCCGCTGCAATAAAAAACTAGTCACCTCAAGCCATCGGATCTATCGAAAATGATGGCAACGATTTATTGTTTGCAAGACATTCGAGCATCACGATTGATGCCGCAAGTGCTTCGTGAATAGTTACATCCATGTCTAGATAACGGTAGGTGCCGAGTCTGCCCATAAACGTGACCCCAGTTGCAGTGCGCGCACGTTGCACATAACTCAGCAACTGTTCTTTTTCTTTAACTCGACGAATCGGATAATAAGGTGTGTCGTTTTCGCCACACAATCGCGAATATTCGTGGTACACGACTGTGCTGTCATGCGACTCCCATGGCGCGAAATGTTTGTGTTCTGTGATTCGTGTATATGGCACATCAGCATCGCAATAGTTGACTACCGGATAGTGCTGATAGTCGCCCACGCTCGTGTCTGCAACAAAGTCGAGCGTGCGATATCCAAGTCGGCCAAATTCATAATCGAAGTAAGCGTCGATTGGGCCCGTCCAAATAACGTGATCAAACTCACCAAATTCTGCCGAGTTATTTTTTAAAAACCGTGTACTTAACTGAAGCGAGATATTTGGATGATCCAAAATTGCTTCGACAATCGGCGTGTAGCCATTTTTCGGAATCGCCTGATAAGGATGGTTGAAATATGAATCATCATCTGTGAATCGCACTGGCAGTCGTGCCAAAATGCTTGCGGGTAAATCTTTTGGATCAACCCCCCATTGTTTTGCTGTGTAACCAGAGAAAAATGCGTCGTAAAGTTCACGACCCACAAACCGTAACCCTTGATCTTCAAATGACACAGGCGATGTGATCGTGGCGTCACCCTTGGTGGCGATAAATGCTTCGGCTTGTTCAGACGTGAAATTTGTGCCGAAAAACTGATTAATCGTTGTCAAATTAACTGGCAACGAATACATCGTGCCTTTCGAGATTGCTTTGACTTTGTGACGGTATGGCATCATCTCGCCGAAACGATTGATGTACTCCCATACGTCTTGGTGTTGCGTGTGAAAGATATGCGGTCCATATGTATGCACCATTACGCCGGTTTCGTGGCGAGCGGTGTGGCAATTGCCAGCCACATGATCGCGACTATCAAACACGGTTGAACTATGACCCGCATTGGCTAGTTCGCGAGCCACAACTGCGCCCGAAAAACCTGCTCCAACTACGGCAAATCGCACTAGATAATCATACGACCTCGGCTAGACATGACTAGTGAACTAGCTAGTTCGTTAACTAGTGCATTAACTAGTG
>JAEMRY010000014.1:12290-23038 GCA_016463105.1 Ilumatobacteraceae bacterium
TTAACCAGGGCGCGCAGGCGCCTTCGAGATCGCGGACTTGAATTCGCTCACGATTCTCATACGTCACAGCATTATTCGGATCGCGCTGCAATTTAAAAGTACGAAATGTCATCTCTGTTGTATCAATTGCAAGAATTTTACCAATCAACGATTCACCAAGATTAAGAAGCATCTTTAACGCCTCAAGCGCCTGAATCGAACCGACTATTCCTGGCAATACACCCAGCACACCTGCCTCAGCACAACTCGGAGCAAGTTCTGCAGGTGGCGGCTCTGGCACCATGTCGCGATAAGTCGGGCCAAGCACAGGATGAAACACGCTGACCATACCTTCGAATCTGAAAATTGATCCGTGCACAACTGGAATACCTAGTTTTACGCTGGCATCGTTCAACAAATATCTACTCGGAAAGTTATCTGCGCCATCAATAATCACGTCGTAGCCAGAAAGAATTTCAATAACATTTTCGGCGCATAAACGAGTGTCGTAAGTGACGACATTGACATCAGGATTCAACATCGTCAAAGTTTTTTTCGCAGAGTCAACCTTTCTGTCGCCAACACGATCAATATTGTGCAAAATTTGTCTCTGCAAATTCGAAGCATCTACTACGTCCATGTCAACGATGCCGATTGTGCCGATCCCGGCTGCTGCTAAATACATCGCTGCAGGTGAGCCCAATCCGCCAGCGCCCAGCAATAAAACTTTGCTAGCCAAAAGTTTTGCTTGACCTTCGACTCCGACTTCTGGCAACGACAAATGTCGCTGATAACGATTGCGTTGTTCGGTCGTCAACTGTGCAGGAGTTGTCCAAGCCCGACCTTCGTCCTTCCATTTGCCGTAACCGCCGGCCATTGACACAACATTGGTGTAACCAAGTTCTTGCAAAGTTTTTGCAGCAAACGCACTTCGCACCCCACCGGCACAATAAACAATTATGGGCACTGACTTGTCAACAATTTTCGTTTCAACTTGCGCTTCGAGATGTCCACGGGCAATGTGCACAACATTCGGTAATGACCCCTGCTCATATTCGTCTGGTTCACGAACGTCCAAAACAACAACTTGACTCGACTCGATTTTTGACGCAGCCGTTTGTGTGTCAATTTCTTGGATCTTTGATTTTGCATCAGCGAGCAATTCGCGAAAACTTGCCATACCAATACCCTACCGTTATGGTCGGATTTAAACTATGCCGCAGATCTGAGGCAATATTTCTGAAATTCCGCCATTCACGACGACCTCGGCATAGTGATCCATTTCTGTGGGTTCGCCGTTAACAATAATTACCTTGGCGCCAGCATTTTTTGCGCGCGGCAAAGTATTGGCCGCCGGAAACACAGACAGTGATGTGCCAACAGCAATAAATAGATCACAGTTACTACTGGCTTCTAAAGCACGATCCATCACATCTTGATCCAACGGTTGCCCAAATAAAATTGTGTCACTCTTCAAGATTCCGTCGCATAGTTCGCACTTTGGGTCAGCATCGCCAGCGACAACTCTTGCCAAAGCTTGCTTCATCGGTCGACGATCTTTGCAACTCCAACAACATGTGCGATGAAGTGTGCCGTGCACTTCTAAAACTTTGCTCGGGCTGTGACCAGCAAGCTGGTGTAACTCGTCAACATTTTGTGTGATTAGTGCGACTAAAGCATTTCGTGCTTCAAGTGCAAACAAAGCTTTGTGCCCAACATTTGGTTGTGGGTCACCGTCAATCCATCGCACTCGATTTTGCCATGACTTCTTTCTAAGTTCATGATCATCTAGATAATGCCGAAGAGTCGCCGCTCGCTCAGCATCAGGATTCAGAGTCCATAAACCTTTCGGGCCACGAAAGTCGGGAATACCCGAATCTGTTGAAATGCCCGCGCCAGTCAACACAGTTATTCGCTGTGAATCTGCCACTAGTTTGCGAGCTTGCTCTAGCCCCGCGGGGTTCGTGGCTGAACTTTGCGAAATGACCATTTATCTATTCTCGCCTCAACTTTTGACAAATCCGCACCAATATCGAGGTCAGGCGCACACACCCAGCCATGAACTCAAATCTCTGTGATTTTTCTAACGCCGAAATATTTGTTTCTGAATGGGTTGATCCAGTTGTCAACATCGCGGGTTTTGATACTTGTGGTGAATATGTCGAAACTTTTTGGCTTGGCATAATTGGCCCAAGTGCAACTTGGGTGATGCGGTTTCTGGCCCGCGAACTTGAAGTCTTTCCAAATGGTTATTGTCTGAACCTTAACGACACAGCTTCGGCACTTGGTCTGGCTTTTCGCAACGGTTCTGGATCATTAGAACGAGCGATACAGCGTTGCGCTACTTTCGGGCTGATTGCCCAACTGCCACAATCTTTAGCGGTGCGACGTCGCCTACCGACTATTACTAAACGACAGTTATTGCGATTGCCAACAACATTGCAACATAGCCACAGCGAACTCTTCGCAGCAAGCTAATTATTTTTCGGAGACTGTGCGACGAATCTCAACGATTCGTTCGTGATCGTGATTTGCGTCTTCACCTTTTTCGGCAAGTGCAGAATTACGATCTTTGGCGGCTTCACGCTCGGCAATTGTTGTGTCAACACGCTTGATCGCCGCGTCGGTGCCATGCTCATGAATAAAAGTTGCCCACTCAACAAGCGCTTCGACCATCTCTGATTCTGGCACCACGGCAACATTGCGACCTTTAACAAATAGATGACCACGTTTATTGCCTGCGGCAATACCTAAGTCTGCTTCGCGTGCTTCACCTGGCCCATTGACAACGCAACCCATCACGGCAATTTGCAGTGGCAATTTCTTATCTGCGAACGCTGCCTGAGCTCGTTGCGCAATATCTATGACGTCAACTTCGGCACGACCACAACTTGGGCAAGCAATCAAATCGACATTCTTGCGCTCACGCAAACCGAGGGCTTCTAATAACTGTCGACCTGCGCGCGCTTCTTCAACTGGGTCGGCTGTCAGGCTGTATCGAATTGTGTCGCCAATGCCCTCTAATAACAAAGTTGAAATGCCAGCTGTGGCCTTGATATAGCCACCTGGCAACGGACCAGCCTCGGTAACGCCGAGATGCAACGGAAAATCAGTAACCTCACTGAGCATTCGATAAGCATCAACCATCAGCGGCACATTTGATGCCTTGACAGATATTTTGACAAGGTCAAAACCAACTTCTTCAAAATATTTTAGTTCTTGTTGCGCCGACTCGACCATTGCCTCGGCAGTCAACCCACCATGCTTTTCATAAAGAGACGAATCTAATGAGCCGCCATTTACGCCGATGCGAATTGACACTCCACGATCGCGCGCTTCTGATGCAACAGCTTTGATGTGTTCGGGTTTGCGAATATTGCCCGGATTAAGCCGCAAACCATGCACACCAGCCTCGAGAGCAGCAAGTGCCATGCGATATTGGTGGTGGATGTCGGCGATAATCGGCACCGGTGACCGCGGCACAATTTGCGCTAAACCTTCTGCTGCTTGGGCATCGTTGCAGGTGCAACGAACTATGTCGCAGCCAGCAGCAGCCAATGCATAAATCTGTTGCAACGTGCCTTCAACATCAGCAGTTTTTGTAATTGTCATCGACTGCACACTGATCGGCGCATCACCGCCGACTAAAACTTTGCCAACTTTAATTTGGCGTGTCTTTTTGCGCTCGTAACGATTTTCAGTCATATGGATAAACCAATCTCAACCGATCGGACTCGTGATGTCGAGGTATAGACCAGCAAATAACAACATTACGAGCAGAGCCACAACAGTCGTCGCCACAGGCACCATTTTGCCAACGTCTGCGCGATACACACGACCACGACGAGAACGAAAGCGCTCATAGGTTGCAATCGCCGCATGACCGCCATCAAATGGCAGTAGGGGCAGCATGTTAAACACCCCAACAAAAACATTGACCCCAGCCAGCAAAATTAATACACCTTTGAGCCCTTCGCTGCGACCGATCTCGCCACCAATTTGACTAGCACCCACAACTGTCGTTGGTCGTGTCATCGGGTCTGGATCGTCGGCAGTAACATTCGAAAAAATATTTACTGGGTTGACGACTACAAAGACTCCACCGACTGATGCACGAACCGAAGTTACGACATCGTATAAGCCATAACGTGCTGCACCAAAAATGCTTTGCCGAACATATTGATATGAATCTGTTGACACACCCAAGAATGCAACTTTTGAATTCACTGGATTGCTGATCAAATTTGTTCGCTCTGAGAATGTTTGGTCACCGCGTTTGAATACAACCGTCACTGAGTCGCCGGGTTTATTAGCGATGATGGCTTGAATCAACTCGGGGCGAGAAGTAATTTCGGTTGAGTTAATCGCCAAAATTTGATCGCCGGCTTGCAAACCGATTTGTTCGGCTGGTGAACTAGCGGCGGGCGCTCCATATACGAGTAATTCTTTTGTGTCTCCGAAGCGTCCGGCCGTTGCATAGACACCAATGAATAAAACCGCGGCGATGATCATGTGCATAATCGAGCCAGCAGTAATCACAAGAATTCGTTTTGGATAAGACTGCTGGCGATAAGCGCGAGGTTCGTCGGCCGGATCACAGTCATCTAAATTGTTCATGCCCACGATGCGAACGAAGGCACCGATTGGCAACGCCCGCACACCAAATTCGACTTCACCACGTCTGGTGCTCCAGACTCGAGGGCCAAAGCCCATGTAGAACTGCGTGACTTTCATTCCGGTTCGGCGTGCTGTTACGAAATGTCCGAGTTCGTGCAGAAATACAGAGACGATCAACCCAGCAACGAACACAAGTGACCACGGATTTTTGACGCCGAGCCAAGCAAGCAACCCAACAACCACAAACACAGTTGTCAATGTCGTCGCAGAATTATTTTTAATTGCGTTTGGATCACCAACAGCGCCACCTGCTGCGATCTCGTTACGAAATTTTGAATACAACGAGCTCAACGAGAAACTTCCTTTCGCGCCCACTGTCGCGCTACTGCATCTGCTTCTAAAATATCTTCAACTTCAGTGGCAATTAGACCGTCATGGTGTTGCATGGTTGATTCAATGATGCTCGCAATTTGCGACCATTGCACTACTCCAGCCAAAAATGCTTCGACGGCAACTTCGTTGGCGGCACTCAACCAAGCAGGCGCCGTACCGCCAATACGACCTGCGGCATAAGCCAGATTCAAGCAGCGAAATGTGTCACGGTCAGGTTGCTCAAAATCGAGTCGAGAAAGTTTCGTCCAATCAATTGCACCAAAACCAACAGTTGATCGATTTGGATAATCAAGTGCGTACGCAATCGGCAAGCGCATATCGGGCAATGACAGTTGCGCAATCGTTGCCCCGTCGCGAAACTCAACCATTGAGTGCACAATTGATTGTGGGTGCACGACAACATCTATCGAGTCATAATCTAAACCAAATAATTCATGCGCTTCAATAACTTCAAGACCTTTATTCATCAAGGTTGATGAATCGACCGTAATTTTTGGACCCATTGACCAAGTTGGATGCTTTAATGCATCTTTGATTGTGACTTCTTCAAGAGATTTTTTAGTTTGACCTCTAAACGGTCCTCCACTTGCAGTGAGCAAAAGTTTTGCTACGTCACGTAAATTATTTTGCGAACTGCGTAAGCACTGATGAATTGCACAATGTTCACTATCAACAGGGATAATTTCGGCACCTGATATTTTTCGTAACGGCGCAACGACTGGGCCAGCAGCGATCAAACTTTCTTTGTTGGCAAGCGCTAGGCGTTTACCGGCGGCAAGCGTTGCAATCGTCACGGACAACCCGGCAAAGCCAACGACTCCATTGACAACGACATCGGCGATGCCCGCCATCGCAGCAACATCAGCTATCACTTCAATTTTAGGATTAGTTGCAGCTAACTCGCGCGCTACTATTTTGCGTGCCGACTCGTCATTAACGACAACGAGATTCGGTTTGAATGTTTTAGCCTGCTTAATTATTTCGTCGGCAGATGAATTCGCACTCAGTGCAACGAGTTGATACTTGCCTGATTCAGATGCGGCGATTACTTCTAGCGTTTGTTTGCCGATTGACCCCGTAGAACCTGCAATCGCAACGCGTGTCACAGTTCAACTAGCCCAGGGGGTAAGCACCAACGTCACGTAGTAGACAACTGGCAAAACGAACAACATGCTGTCAAAACGATCAAGCGCTCCACCGTGTCCACGAAGAAGCGTGCCGAAATCTTTGATATCCATATTGCGTTTAAACATCGATTCTGTCAGATCACCAAGTGGTCCGATGATTGAAATCACAAATGCGATAATCAGCCACTGACTTAATTTTGTCCATGTATCACTTTGTAGACCCACCATGATTACGACTACGAATGTACCGATTGCCCCACCAACGAAACCTTCCATCGTCTTGGACGGGCTGATCCACGCGCGAAGTGGCGTTCGACCAGTTGCTGCTCCGACAAAAAATGCCGCTACATCGTTAGCAATCACGCCAACTACGACAAGAAACAATGTGTCGGTGCCAATATTTTCAAAACCTGGCCCAGAATTTGACAGTCGCAAAATGAGTGCACCGTACGAACCAAACAGTCCGACCCAAACGATTCCGAGCATGGTTAATCCCAAATTCGGAACTGGACCGCTCTCAACTGATCTTGTGCCGATGAAACTTACTGCACCCGCAATAAACGAGAACACAAATACGAGCGGCAATGCGGCATCACCAATCCAATACGCGGCGAGTGGCGCAGCCACACAGCCAGCGATACCCACGATCATTGCTGGCTGATAACCAGTCGACGAAGTTTGAGTAAAAAACTCAAATGATGCGAGACCCAAAGCCAAGATCAACAAAACCATCACGGCGACTGGTCCGAAAATAGTTGCGGCGATATAAACCGCACCCAATAACGCGCCAACGGCAGTCGCGGTTGGCAAATCACGAGCAGATGCCGAGTCTTGCCTTGCACTTATCGGCGTGCGTGATCGCTGAGGTGAACGAGGACCAGTGCCCGAATCGCTTCGACCGCTCGGTCGGGTGCGCGTAACTTGCGCAGGTCGAGTGGGTTTTGGATTATTTCCAGAAGCATCTGACTGAGATGCAACTAACGAATTTGGTCGATTCCGTTCATCAGTTGGATCAGTGCCGATAGAAATTCGACTTTCGCGCTGGTCACGAGATACCGGAGCAGGCGGATTATTAGGTTCTATGCGTCTAGATGAACCCGTCACGTTGACGTTTGACCGCGAATTGCCATACGACGGGGTTGGAGAAATTGTGTCTTCTGCAACTTCTATGAACTTTGGAATCTCGCCAGTCGGCGCTTGCGTCCAATGAGGAAGTTGATCAGCAGGATTATCAGGAAACGATATTGCTGGAGCACTCTCATCGTCAGCAAATTTTACTAAACCAAATTCATCTCCAAAATCTAAAGACGGATCACTCGGCTTGTCGCCTTGGGTTGAGTCATCGTTATTTGCAAATATGTCATTAGTGTCATCGCTCATAATTCTTGATTCCTCCAAGTAGATCTTCGTACCCTAATAAGACTAGACCTCAAGCAGTTCGTGCTCCTTGCGCGAGAAAGCCTTATCAATTGCGTCTACGGTGGTCTGTGTTAGTTGTTCTAACTCTTTTTCAGCACGATCGAGTTCGTCTTGAGAAATATCGCCATCTTTCTTTGCCGTCTCAAAAACTTTTCTTGCATCGCGACGCACATTTCGCACAGTCACGCGACCCTCTTCTGCCATATTTTTCACGACCTTAACAAAATCTTTACGCCGCTCTTCTGTCAATGCAGGAAAGCTAAGGCGAATTACAACACCATCGTTGCTTGGCGACAAACCAAGGTCGCTGGATTGAATAGCTCTTTCAATTGCCGCAATCGAACCGCGGTCGTGCGGCTTGACAACCAACATTCGTGCTTCAGGAACCTGAAACGAAGCAAGTTGTTGCAACGGCACGAATGCACCAAAATATTCAACTTGAAGTTTGTCAACTAGCGAAGCGTTAGCACGACCAGTTCGCACTCCAAGAAATTGTGCTTGAACGTGTTCAACGGCTTTGCCCATTTTCTCCATCGCATCGAGAAGAGTTTCTTCGATCACCCGACGAGCGTCCCTATCTGCTGCCCTTCAAGAATTTTACGAACGTTTCCTTTTTCAAGCAAGTTGAAAACCACAATCGGTATTTTGTTGTCCATACAAAAAGTGATCGCAGTCGAGTCCATAACTTTGAGCCCTTTGCTTATGACATCTAAATAACTGATTCGATCGAAGCGTGTTGCAGTTTTATCTAACTTAGGATCAGCCGTATATACGCCATCGACACCAGAGTGCGTGCCTTTCAAAATTGCTTGTGCAGAAATTTCTGCGGCTCGTAACGCTGCAGCCGTATCAGTAGTGAAAAATGGATTGCCAGTACCCCCGGCCAAAATTACGATTCGACCCTTTTGTAAATGACGTTCAGCACGGCGACGAATATATGGCTCAGCAACTTTTGGCATCTCAACAGCAGTCATCACTCGCGAAAACTGACCGACTCGCTCGAATGCATCTTGCAATGCGAGTGCGTTCATCACTGTGGCGATCATCCCCATGTAGTCGGCTTGGGCTTGATCCATTCCTTGACCAGCACCTTTCAGTCCGCGCCAGAAGTTTCCGCCACCGACCACTACTGCAATGTCGACTTCAAGATCACGACGAGCCTCGTGCAACTCTGTTGCGATCTGGTGCAAGACATCAGTGTCAAGACCAAAACCACTTGGCTCGGCAAGTGCTTCGCCCGATAATTTTAAAACAACTCGCTTCCAGCGAGGAGTTAAAGACGCCGCACCAGCCATAAGTATCTAGCCTATTTCAACCTGCGCAAAGCGAATAATTTTGGCAGAACCAATTATTTGCGCCACCGATTGCTTGTCATCTTTGGCGTATGGCTGCTCAAGCAGACAGATGTCTTTGTAAAAACCAGTAATTCGACCATCCACGATTTTGCCAATTGCTTGTTCTGGTTTGCCTTCATTACGAGTAACGACTTCGAGAGTTGCTCGCTCGGCAGCGACCACAGCATCTGGAACATCAGCCTTTGCAAGATATTTTGGTCGAGCAAATGCAATGTGCACAGCAACATCATGTGCAAGTTCTTCAGTGGCTCCAGACATCTCGACAAGTACGCCGTTGATACCACGACCACCTTGAAGGTGTGAGTAAGAACCGACAATGTTTCCGGCGGTTGCTTCGAAGCGCACCACATCTCCAAGATCGATTTTCTCTTTGAGCAAAATCTTAAGATCTTCAAGTTGAGTGGATCGTTGTGAAACTGCGGCCTCACCTTTTTCGCCAACCAAAGCAACAAGCGCTTCGGCCTCGGCTTTGAAGCCGTCACTACTTGCAACAAAATCTGTTTCGCACTTCAACTTAACCATCGAACCAACATTGCCTTTGATCAAAAGAGAGACGAGACCTTGTGCATTGTCTCGATCATCACGTTTGGCGCTAGCCGAGAGACCTTTTTCTCGAAGCCACTGTTTAGCGGCTTCGAAATCTCCGTTGGCTTCTTCAAGTGCTTTTTTGCAATCCATCATTCCTGCGCCAGTTGACTGACGAAGAACTTGTACTTCTTTAGCTGTAAATGCCATCGTGATCTGTTCTACCTATTTCGTCTCTGTGCTTGGTGCTACGCGAGCATCACGCTTTGTCATGTCGGCGGCTGCTTGAAGCTTTGCTGCTTCTTGTTGCGCATCAAACGCCGTTTGCTCTGCGGCAGTTCGAGGTGCTGGTGCTGGTGGTGGCAAAAGTGTTGTTGCACTACCAGTTGTCGCTGGCGCAACACGCGGTGTCATTTTTTCGGCGATGTAACGGCCTTCGATTACTGCTTCAGCAATAACTCGTGCCATCAACTCGTTGGCACGAATTGCATCGTCGTTGCCTGGAATCGGATAATCAATAATGTCTGGGTTGACATTTGTATCGACTACTCCAATTACTGGGATGCCAAGTTTGCGAGCTTCAGTAACTGCGATGTGCTCTTTGAGCGTGTCAACAACGAAGATTGCGTTTGGTCGTCGTCCCATCGAGCGAATGCCCGACAAGTTACGCTGCAACTTCTCAAGTTCGCGAGTGATTAACAAAGCTTCTTTTTTCGGCATCAGTTCAAACTCGCCTGTGTCTCGAAGGCGCTCGTACTCTTGCATTTTGCTCACGCGCTTAGAAATCGTGTCAAAGTTTGTCAACATTCCACCCAACCAACGCTCGTTGACATATGGCATGCCACAGTGCTCGGCGAAAAGTCGCACTGGATCTTGCGCTTGCTTTTTTGTGCCTACAAATAAAATGTTTCCACCGTTCGCAACAAGGTCGCGGACAAAGCGGTATGCATCTTCGATGCGAACAAGTGTCTGTTCGAGATCAATGATGTAAATGCCGTTGCGCTCGCCGTAAATGAATCGCTTCATTCGTGGGTCCCAACGGGCGGTGCGATGGCCGAAGTGAACTCCAGCCTCAAGCATCTGACGCATGCTGATAATTGCCATAACGGTTCCTCTTTCTGTGGTTGAGTGCATGATCTCCCGCGCCGAAGCGACCACAGGATGGAAACCGTGCAATTTAATAATGGGATAAAACTTAAATTCGTAATTCTGATTACTTCTTTTAGCTACTTCTGACTGTGAAAGCCTAGCGGTGAAGAGAATCAAACCGCATCAAAACCAGCACAAAACTAGACACAAAAACCAGTACAAAACCGTCTAATAATCGTTTAAC
>JAEMRY010000076.1 GCA_016463105.1 Ilumatobacteraceae bacterium
TAGACGTGACTAGTCACGACTAATAGCAAGTAACACGAATAAAAATTCACAGATAACCTGATTCATAATGTTTGAGACACTTTCGAGTCGCCTTGGCGGTGTATTAAAAGGCCTGCGCAATCGCGGTCGGCTAACCGAGCAAGACGTCACGCAAGTGCTGGCAGAGGTTCGCACGGCTCTACTTGAAGCCGATGTCAATGTGACCGTCGTGCGAGATGTAGTTGAGCGAATTCGAACGCAGGCCGTCGGCGCAACATCATCCACTGCGCTTAATCCTGGTCAGCAAATCATAAAAATTGTAAATGACGAACTTATTTCAATGCTTGGCGGCGAGACATTAAAAATAATGTATGCCGGTGCACCGCCGACAGTTGTGTTGTTGGCAGGTTTGCAAGGCTCTGGCAAAACCACGAGTGCTGCCAAACTCGCAGGTTGGTTCAAATCGCAAGGCCGACAACCGATGCTTGTTGGCGCCGACCTGCAACGCCCAGCAGCTGTCGAGCAATTGCGCGTGTTAGGCGCGCAATTAAATATCCCTGTGTTCTCTGCGCCTGGTGATCCGGTAAACACCGCAGCGCTCGGTCTTGCCGAAGCAAAGAGTCTTGGTCGAGATGTTTTAATTGTTGACACAGCCGGGCGTTTGGCGATTGATGAAGAGATGATGCAGCAAGTCAAAGACATTTCGAAAGCAGTCAAGCCGAACTACACATTTTTGGTTGTCGACGCGATGACGGGTCAAGACGCCGTTACTGTCGCTCAGGCTTTTGATGAGACATTGTCTATCGACGCTGTAATTCTCTCGAAACTTGATGGTGACGCACGAGGTGGTGCGGCACTTTCTGTCAAACATGTTCTCGGCAAACCAATTGCGTTTGCTGCGACTGGCGAGAAACTTGATGCGTTCGAACAATTTCATCCAGACCGAATGGCAAGCCGCATTTTAGGAATGGGCGACATGCTCACTTTGATTGAGCAAGCAGAAAAAGTTTTTGAAAAAGATAAAGCCGAAGAGACCGCGGCAAAAATGCTTGAAGGCGAGTTCACCCTTGCTGATTTTCTCGAACAATTACAGCAACTAAAAAAAATGGGTTCATTGCAGGGGATCATGGGGATGATGCCAGGCATGCCGAAAGAACTCAAAAATGCCGAAATCAGCGATGACCAAGTAAGTCGCACCGAGGCGATCATTTATTCGATGACTGCACAAGAGCGCGCAAATCCAGAACTGATTAATGGCTCTCGGCGAACACGAATTTCGAAGGGTTCTGGCACCACAGTCGCAGATGTCAATCGCTTGGTTAAACAGTTCACCGAGATGAAGAAGATGATGAAGCAAATGGGTGGAAAAGCCAGTCGTGGCGGCAAGGCAAGCAAGGGCATTAAGGGCTCGGAGATGCCCGACGAATTGGCTGCGGCGTTGAGTTCACGCCTAGGGCCAAGGTAGCCTAAGAGGTCGGTTCGTTTGAACCATTTCGCTAAAAGATCGGAAACTAATGTCAGTAAAATTGCGTCTCTCTCGTGTTGGTAAAACCAAGAGGCCTCACTATCGAATCGTTGCCGCAGATACTCGCTCGGCTCGCGACACAAACTTTCTTGAAATTCTTGGCACCTATCAGCCACAGCAAGAACCATCGGCGCTCAAAGTTGACAGCGCTCGAGTTATCTCGTGGTTACAAAAAGGTGCATTGCCAACAGAACGCGTTCGCAAATTGCTAGAAATTGCCGGAACATGGGCAGAATTTCAGGCGACAAAAAAGCCAGCCAAATAATCTTCGCAATATTTTCACGTACTAACTAGAAAGTTTCAAATCATGTCTGATTCAGTAAACGCCAATGCAGTTTTGGCTCCAGTAGCAACTTCGGTTCTCACTCACATCGTTCGTTCAATTGTTGATACGCCTGATGCCGTAAAAGTTGAATCTTTGAACGACGAAGGAAAGATAATCCTCGAAGTTCGCGTCGCAGACGGCGACCTCGGCCGAGTTATTGGTCGTCGTGGTCGGACAGCGCAGAGCATTCGCGCCGTCGTGCGTGCTGCCGCTTCGCGCGATAATGCCGAAGTCGATGTCGACTTTCTCGACGACTGACGCACAAACACCGCAAGGGTTGTTGCATGTCGGTCGCGTAACGCGTCCGCATGGTATTCGTGGCGATGTCTACGTCTCGTTTTTTACTGATCGTCCAGAACGCACCAAAATTGGCGCACGCTTTTGGCTAAAAAATAGCTGGATAACCGTAACTAGTGCACGGCTGCAGCCAAGCAGTTGGTTAATGCACTTCGCCGGCATTGATGACCGCAATGCTGCAGAGCGAATTTCGAAGTCTGATATTTACGGCGAACCAATTGATGATCCTGCTGTGATGTGGGTGCATGATTTAATTGGTGCCGAAGTCGTTGATATCTCCGGCGCTCGTTACGGCAAGTGTGTCTGGGTTGTCGACAACCCTGCGCACTCGTTGCTTGAACTTGAGTCTGGAGCACTTGTGCCAGTTGTGTTTATCACCGAACGTACAAAAGACAAGATCACGATTAATCCACCCGACGGATTATTTGAGTTGAATATAGATGAAAATGAGGACGAGAAGTGAACGCAAAACAGTTTCGCATTGATGTCTTCACGATTTTTCCTAAACTCGTTGATGCTTTCTGCAGCGAAAGTTTGCTTGGTCGCGCTCGCGAAGAATCACTGATTGATTTGCGTTGCCACGACTTGCGTGATTACGGCGATGAATCTCGTCGTATCGATGATGCACTTTATGGCGGTGGGGCTGGAATGTTGTTTCGCCCAGAGCCAATTTTTGCTGCTGTCGAAGCAGTCGAGCCACCAAGGCCGCTGTTGTTGCTTTCGCCTGGTGGCAAAAAATTTGATCAAGATTACGCAGATCATCTGAGCAAAACTGGCGGTTTTAGTTTGTTGTGTGGTCGTTACGAAGGTGTCGATCACCGAGTTGTCGAACATCTGATTGACGGAGAAATTTCAATCGGTGATGTTGTGCTTGCCGGTGGCGAAGTTGCCGCATGTCTCGTAATTGAAGCAACGACCCGTCTATTGCCTGGTGTCATGGGCAATGAAGTTTCGCCAGTTTCTGAAAGTTTTGGCATCGCTCGAATGCTTGAAGAGCCCCATTTCACAAGACCGGCCGAATTTCGCGGCTGGGAGGTGCCAGAGGTTTTGCGCAGTGGTGATCATGCCAAAATTGAACGATGGCGACGCGCTCAGGCCCTCCATCGCACCGTTCGGGCTCGTCCCGATCTAATTGAGCGCCGTGGTGGTCTAAGTAATGTAGAAAAAAGACTGTTGGAAGATATCCCTTGCGTGCCGTATCCTGATTAGTCTTATGAAAGCAACAGACATCGTCGATCAACAATCGCTTCGCACTGATATTCCAAAAATCGGTCCTGGCGATGAAGTCAAAGTCCATGTTCGTGTCGTCGAAAGCGGCAAAGAGCGTGTGCAAATTTTCCAGGGCAATATCATTTCGATCTTCGGATCAGGTATCGCCGAGACTTACACGGTCCGCAAATTGAGTTATGGCGTGGGCGTTGAGCGCACATTTCCAATGCACAGCCCATCAGTTGCCAAACTTGAAGTTGTCAAGCGTGGCGATGTTCGTCGTGCAAAACTCAATTACTTGCGTGAGCGAACTGGTAAGTCTGCAAAAGTTCGTGAACTTCGCGAAGATCAATAATTAGTCTTCTGCTAGTTAGTTTCGTGCCGACCAATTCTTGTCGCGTACACATTGAACACTGACGATCTCGAACAGTTCGAAGCCGAACGAGAGCTTCAGCTAGCCCAGGAGTATCAAGACGTCGTCGGCTTGTTTAAATTTGCAGTAGAAACAGATCGCCGGTTTTATCTGGCCAACAAAGTTGATGTCAAGGTCATCGCCGAAGGCGTGCGACCGCTACTTGAGGTGACGCTGTCTGACGCATGGGTATGGGATCTCTACCGCAAGAGCCGCTTCGTGCCCCGAGTGCGAGTGATGAGTTTCAAAGACCTGAACATCGAAGAACTTCCCCCGCTCGACGCTTAACTGCCAACGAGCGCGCAGTAGCGCGAATGGCAAGAGCCCAGTGGGCAGAAGACTTAGCCGCGAGATTTTACGAACGCAGTGGTTATGAGATTGTTGCTCGCAATTGGCACTGTCGAGAGGGCGAACTTGACATCGTGGCAACTATACGCAGCAACACTTCGTTGATAATCGTCGTAATTGAAGTCAAGGCTCGAGCGACAAATAATTTTGGCTCACCACTCGAAGCAGTGACTTTGGCGAAGCAAAAAAAGTTACGAATTGCGACAACAAAATTTCTAGTTGCAAACCCCACGGTGCACGGCGAAATCAGGTTTGATGTTGTGGCTGTTTTAGGTACTCAGCTTGAAGTCTTGCAAAACGCTTTTTAGCGCGCTGCTTTGCTCATGAGTTCTGAGTAATAAGCAAACGGGGCTACATTAAGGTTTGAAATTTTGCCACCCTCGTCCCATCGGCGCAATGCAACCGCAGCCAAAAATGAAGGGTGATTTTCGAAACGTTGTATTTCGTCAGAAGTCATCACACCACCCTGATTCTCTAAACTGCGTACCGAGCCAAGCGATAATGAATAAAAATAGTCTGGTTCAATGGTGCATAAATAGCGCTTGGCTTCAACATGAAGCGCGATTGGCGCAGTCACATCTGGCGAGAAAATATTTGCGAGCACTCTTGCACCAACTGCCTCGTGGCTGTCATTGACTGTGATATTGACTTTGCCATTTTCGTTTTGAAGATGAATGAGATGTCCGATGTCGTGTAAAAGAGCGGCAATTATTAGTTCGTCACTTGATCCTGCGTTCTCTGCAAGTGCGGCAGTTTGCAGGGCATGATCTAGTTGAGAAATTTTTTCGTCGTAGACGTTTGAACCCCATTTTTCAAAAAGTTCACAAATATTGTCTAGGTCTAATGTCATTTAACTTTCTTTCCTCTGAAATCATCAATAAGAGAAAGGCGAACTTCGTCACCAGTTTGTGAATGCTTTTCAAATTCTTCTATCTTTAGTCTGTAGTAATCCTCGCGCAAATCTCCTTCGCGCAATGCATTGAATGTTGGATATAGAGCTCGACGATCGTTGTCTGACTTGTTGTCAGCACTGCGGTGTGGCGTGAGAGAGTGAAACCACATTGTTTGGCCTGCACGAAGTTCTATTGGTTGCCATTTCATTGCTTCGACAACTGAAGATTGAATGCAACTATTTTTATCCATTGCCAAGAGTTCACCGTGGGCACCAGAAACGATTTCAAGACAGCCGTTTTCGATCGTCGAATCATCTACGGCGATCATGCATGAGACATGTCGGTTAATAAATGGGTACGCCGGGGCGTCCTGATGCGGATTCCAGCCTGCACCACCCGAGAGTTTGTAGTTGATTTTTTCTTTATATAGAACCGCTTGTTCACCCAACAAAGTCGATGCCATTGCTAAAACTTCACCTTTTGTGAGTAATTTTTTCAGACCTTCATGAAAAGGTGTGAAGTATTCGGTGCGACAGAGTTTTGCACCATCTTTGGTCATTTCGAAGTGATTTAAGCAGTTGACCGACGATCCCCAGGATTGCACCTCGTCAACTGCGTGTTGTAGTTCTTCAACTTGCGTTGAATTGAGAGTTTCAGTCACGACCCAACCAGTCAGATCGAAGTGCATCTTTGCCTCGATTGAATTATTTATTGCTTGAGTTGCACGCACTGAACTGATGCTAGTGGTTAAAAATTTGAGAATTCAACGAAGATCTAAAATTCCAGATGTTCACTTTCTTTTAATTTTATATTTGTTTACCCACTTGAATTGCTTGGGTCGTGGGTTCGCAAACTCGTTGAATAATTAAGAGCGGCGGTCCCAGCAGGCGTAGTGCCAGTGACGTCGTAAATCTGGTGCTTCAGCCGGCACACAAACATAGTGTCCCATTCCTTTTGTGATTTCTTGGTTGCACCCAGGGCAGATATAACTTTTGAGCGCTTCGTAGGGTTGCACACGGCGGACTTCAATGTCGCCATATAAACCATCCCAAATTGATTTAGACATTTAGCTAACTATTTCATTAACTATCTCATTAACCATGTCATTAACCAGCGAATGCCCAGATCACGAGC
>JAEMRY010000077.1 GCA_016463105.1 Ilumatobacteraceae bacterium
GTAACGCTACTTAACAGGAATGACTGCAGTACCAATAATCTCGATCATTGCCTTTGGCTCGACTAGTTCTGTGACGCCAACCAGGGCCATTGCTGGATAATAGTCACCAATGATCTGACGGTAGGCGGCACCAACTTCACGCAGTGAAGAACGATATGCGCCGACATCGGTGGCATACATCACTAGCGATACCAAATGTTCAGGAGTGCCACCTGCGGCGCGTAACGCTTGCACCACATTCTGCAACGCAACTGCGAATTGCTCAGCAAAATTGTCACCAACAACTTTTGAATTCGCATCTACAGCGATTTGTCCGGCCAAATAAATTGTTGTGCCAGGTTGAGCCACCACAGCATGCGAAAAACCTCGTGCAACCGCCATCTCAGTCGGGTTCACGCAAAGGTGCGGGCTCACAGCCGGTTTGCCAGAGTTAGCCGCAGTAGTCATCGTCCACTCCATTGTGGTTTCTCACCGGCATTAAATGTGCGATGGAACTCGCGATGGTCTTTCGTCTGCATTAGATGGGCCTGGGTCATTGCTTCTAGTTCAAGTGCGCCATGCAAACTCATGTCGGCTTCACGAGTCAGCAACATCTTTGTACTTTGATAAGCAAGAGTCGGACCATTCGCAATTCTCTCGGCGAGCGTGCGCGCTTCTATTAGCAATTGCTCAGCATCTACGCATTTATTTGCAAGACCGATAGCGACAGCATGCTCGCCCGCGATGGGATCACCAAACATCAAAATTTCTGTGGCTCTGCCAAGACCCACAAGTTTCGGCAGAAGATAGCAAGTGCCCATGTCGCCACCCGACAAACCTACATTTGTAAAAAGAAATCTAAACTTCGTTGACGGTGTGACAATTCGAAAGTCACAAGCGATGGCGATGACTGCGCCCGCTCCAGCAGCAGTGCCATTTATTGCCCCAATGATGGGTATCGGGCATTCACGCATATTTTGTATTACTGCACCGGTCATTCGAGTGAATTCGAGCAACTCACGTGGATCCATCTTGATTAACTCACCAATAATTTCGTTGACATCACCACCGGAGCAAAAACTTTTACCTGCGCCAGTGATTACCACCGCATCACAAATATCAGCGTGTGGTAATTCTCGAAATAAATCACGCAAATCTGCGTAGGCATCAAAGGTGATTGCATTTAGTTTGTCTGGACGATTAAGTGTGAGAGTCATCACTCGGTCGCGAACTTGAACATCAAAATGATGCCAAGATTTAGTGACCGTGGCAGATCCCTTAAACGGAATTTTCGGTTTCATTATTGAGCAGTCCCCCCATCCATAATGATCGACTGACCGTTGATTGCTGACGCCGAGTCTGAACACAAGTAAATCACGGCTTGCGCCACTTCTTGTGGTTCTAGCAATCTGCCAAGTGCCGACTGATTTGCCAAAGTCTGTTCTGCTTCAAGTGGTGTGCAGCCGGTCAACTGCACGATTTTAAGAACTGACTTTTCGGTCATCTCGGTTCTGACGAATGTTGGGCAAACCGAATTAGCAGTCACTCCAGAGCCTTCAACTTCTCTTGCGACGACTCTCATCAAACCCAAGACTGCATGCTTTGATGCTGCATAAGCCGCAATGTACGAAGCACCAGAATGGCTCGCAGTCGATGCAACTGTGACAATCCGACCCCATTTTCGCTGACGCATACCAACTAACACGCCGCGAGTGCACAAAAATGCGCCAGTTGCGTTGACAGCGAACGCCGAGTTCCAATCTGCGAGAGTCGTGCGATGCACCGGCGCAGTCGTGGCAATGCCAGCATTATTGATCAAAATGTCGACTTGCCCGATTCGCTCGAGTGTTGCAGAAACTTCCGATTCGCTGGTGACATCGCAAACTTCATATTCGAATCCACATGCCTTTAGCGCGACTAGATCGCGACCTAAAACTTTCACATTAAATCCGGCATTTCCAAACGCGGTCGCGCAAGCCAAACCGATTCCCTTGGCGCCACCTGTGATCAGCGCAGTGCGATTCTCAGCGCTTGTCATCGGCTACCTCCGAACGTAAACGGTATCGCTGCATTTTGCCTGTTGCAGTCTTCGGCAATTCGTTACGAAATTCAATCAACCGTGGATATTTATATGGCGCAATCGTGGCTTTGACGTGATCTTGAATTTCTTTAGCGAGTTCATCACTTGGCGTATACGAATCTTTAAGCACGATAAATGCCTTGACCACCATGCCACGCTCAATGTCAGAAACACCAACACAAGCACATTCACGAATTGACGTATGCGTAAGTACCGCCGCTTCGACTTCTGGGCCCGCGATGTTGTAACCAGACGAAATAATCATGTCGTCAGCACGGGCTTGATACCAAAAATAATTATCTTCATCCCGATACATTGCGTCGCCTGGAAGATTCCAACCATTGCGCACATAATTTTTTTGACGATCATCATTTAAATATCGACATCCAGTTGGGCCTTTCACTGCAAGATGGCCGACGACGCCCGGGGCAACTTCGTTGTAATCGTCATCAAGAATCGTGACGGTAAATCCATTTACTGGTTTACCGATTGCGCCTGGACGTATGCCATCACCCGTTGCAGAAATGAATACATGCAGCATTTCGGTTGCACCGAGGCCATCAATAAGTTTGATGCCAGTCAATTTTTCAAAGCGAATACGAGTATCTAATGCGAGCGGCTCACCTGCTGAAACACAAGCTCGCAACGAAGATATGTCTGCACTTGAAATTGTTTCAAGCATCGCACGATACGCAGTCGGGGCTGTTGAAACAATTGTGACGCGATGTTTGGTAATCGCCTCTAACAACATTGGTGGCGATGCAGCCTCAAGCAGCAATGCACATGCCCCGACGCGTAATGGAAACACCAACAATGCTCCAAGACCAAATGTGAAGGCCAAAGGCGGACTACCTGAAAATAAATCATCACTCGTTGGATTAATCATTTGATTCGAAAATGTGTCCGCGATTGCAAGTACATCGCGATGTTGGTGCATGCAACCCTTGGGCTGACCGGTAGTCCCAGAAGTAAAAGCAATTAAGGCGATATCGCTCGACATGGTCTGACAGTTGATGAAAACATTTGAAACACTATTCATCGCCTTCTCAAGCAGACTTCCTTGACCGAAATCAACAATTGGGTGGGTCGCGACTGACGCCAACTCATCTGTAAACCGAGTATCACAAAGTGAAAGATTTATCTTTGCTTTTTCAATTACAACCGATAGTTCATTAGCGCGCAACATCGGCATTGTCGCCACCGCGACGAGACCAGCTTTCTGCACGGCAAGCCAGCAGACAGCAAGCCACGGGTTATTTGGACCCCTCAATAACACTCGATTGCCTGCAACAAGACCGTAGGTGTCTTTTAGAACATTCGCTATCCGATTCGCGCGATCAAGCACTTCGCTGTAAGTCCACTCGGTTCCTGCGCCATCGCGCAAGCAACGGTGCTCACCAAAACCTTTTTCAACCATTTTGTCAAGCAACTCGACTCCACAGTTCAGGCTTAATGGATATTTCAGACTTAATAATTCGTATGTGAATTCTGGTTGGAGATTTGCTGGTGGCAAGTTTTCGTTGACAAACGTATCCAGATAAGCACTTGTAATCGCTGACTCGCTTGCTGAAGATCCCCCTGTGGGCATGTAATTGAGCGTAGTTCAAACCGATTTAACGAACTAATGCGTAATGTGTAGATGTGGATTCTCTCAGAGAAGTTGTCTCGCCATACAAATCGAGTTCACTTAGTGTCTCTATTGTTGGTGGTGGGCCATCAGGTTTATTGCTCGGCATTTTGCTGCATCGTGTTAGCGCAGCACAAGTAACGATCTACGAGCGCAATGCACCTAATGACACATTTGGATTTGGTGTTGTATTCTCGGACGAAACGCTGACCAACCTTCGTAGCGCCGACCCACAAGTATTTGAACAAATAGAAAAAGAGTTTGTTCATTGGCCGACTATGGACGTTGTGCATCGTGGTCGCTTGTTACGGTCTGGCGGCCACGGATTCGCCGCTCTATCGCGAAAACGTTTGCTCAACCTACTTGCTGCGCGAGCAATCGAACTCGGCGTGAAAATTAATTATCAAACCGAAGTCGCATCAATTCAGGATTTGCCTGCGAGCGATTTGATCGTGATCGGCGATGGCGTCAATAGTTCATTACGCAATCAGTTAGCAGACAAATTCATGCCAAGTATAAGACGAGGTGAAGCTAAATATATTTGGTTCGGCACTGCAAAACGATTTGATCAATTCACATTTTTGTTTGCCGAAACACAATGGGGATTATTTCAGGCACATGTTTATCCATTTTCGGATACGCAAGCGACTTTTATTGTTGAGACGAGCCCTGAAGTTTGGCGCAATGCCGGACTTGAAAAAGATGCTACAAAAAATATGAAGCCAGGCGAAACTGACCAAAACGCTTTGCAATTTTGTCAGAATATTTTTTCAGAATCTCTAACCGGCAATAACTTGGTCGGCAACAATTCGCGATGGCTCGACTTTCCAACTGTGTCTAACAAACATTGGCACACCTCAAATATTGTTTTAGTAGGTGACGCTGCGCATACAGCCCACTTTTCTATCGGTTCGGGCACAAAGTTGGCGTTCGAAGACTCAATTGCGCTTGCTCAGGCGATCATTGAACGAAAAGACACAATTACAGGTGCGCTGACTAGCTACGAGGCCGTGCGACGCCCCGCTGTTGCCAGCATTCAGCGATCTGCGGCGACTAGCCAAGATTGGTTTGAGAATGTCGCCCGATATATGGATCTTCCGAGCGAACAGTTTGCTTTTCAGATTTTGACTCGCAGTCAGAGAATTACTTACGACAACTTATTCTTGCGCGATTCTGAATTTGCAAAAGAGATTCTTGGTTGGTTTCATCGTGCTCAACCATCCGATATCACGCCGGACAATCCAAACACGCCACCGATGTTTTATCCATTTCAACTTCGCAGCCTGCGTTTAAAGAATCGCGTCGTAGTCTCACCAATGGCGCAATATTGTTCTGTTGACGGAATGCCAAATGATTGGCATCTAGTGCACTTAGGTTCTCGCGCTGTTGGTGGGGCCGCATTAGTAATGACCGAAATGACCTGCGTTTCACCTGAGGGCCGCATCACGCCTGGTTGCACAGGCTTGTGGAGTTCAAAACAGGCCGATGAATGGAGTCGAATCGTGACATTTGTGCACGATCAAACACAAAGTCTGATCGGGATGCAACTTGGACACTCAGGCCGAAAAGGTTCGACGCGAGTTGCGTGGCAAGGTATGGACTTGCCCCTTGAATCTGAAAACTGGTCACTTCTTGCGCCTTCTGCAGTGCCTTATCTTGCCGAGAGTGTTGTTCCAAAAGCGATGACACGAAGTGACATGGATTTAGTGCGTGATCAATTTGTGCATGCAACAAAATTAGCGACGCAAGCAAAGTTTGATCTGCTTGAAGTTCACGCTGCCCATGGATATTTATTATCGTCGTTTCTTTCGCCAATCACTAACAAACGCGAAGATGAATATGGCGGCTCACTCGAGAATCGCATGCGATACCCGCTTGAAGTAATCTCTTGCGTTCGTGCGGCATGGCCGGATCATTTGCCGCTCAGTGTTCGAATTTCTGCGACTGACTGGATCGATGGTGGGTTCGATGGCAATCAGGCAACGCAATTTGCGCGACAACTTCAACAAATTGGTGTTGACATCATTGATGTTTCGACAGGCGAAGTTGACCGTGCCCAACAACCTGCATATGGGCGTCTATATCAAACGCCATTCGCTGATCGCATTCGTCAAGAAGTCGGTATTCCGACGATGACAGTTGGTGGCGTTTCAAGTGTTGACGACGTGAACACAATTATTCTTGCTGGTCGTGCAGATCTTTGCTTAATGGCGCGACCGCACTTAGTTGACCCTTATTGGACTCTCAACGCCGCGATTGATCAGGGCTACGAAGAGATTGAATGGCC
>JAEMRY010000157.1 GCA_016463105.1 Ilumatobacteraceae bacterium
TGATGAGACTATTGGCTACGCACAGGCCCTTGAAGAACTTAAATCTATTCTCGAAGAACTTGAAAATAATGAAGTAGATGTTGACAAATTGGCAACGAATGTGCAACGAGCGTCGCAATTAATCGAATTGTGCCGCGAGCGAATCGGCAATGCAAAACTTCAGATCGAAGAAGTCGTCAAAGGACTCGCCAAAGAGTAGGTCGGCGTAACCTTTGGTCGTGTCAGTTATCCCACCAATTTGGCTGAAGTCCGTCGCACAACGCGTCGAGTCGCGACTGAGTGAATTTTTACAACATGAACAAGATCGTTGGTCAGCTTTAGATTCTGATCTCGGCGCACCGATCGGAGAATTGACACGCTTGGTGAACGCCGGCGGCAAAAGATTACGTCCAGCATTTTGCCACTTGGGTTTTATTGGCGCTGGTGGAGATGAAACTTCAACTGAGTTGCTTAACGCTCAGGCTGCACTCGAACTTTTGCATGCGTCAGCACTTCTACATGACGACATTATTGATGGATCAACTACCCGACGCGGCGAACCCACCGCGCACACTCGCTATCTCGCCAAGCACGCAGACAATAAATGGGCAGGTGAAGGCAGAAGGTTTGGTGAAGGCGCAGCAATTTTGATCGGCGATTTAGCGTTCGTCTACGCCGATCAACTGATGACTGGCGTCAATGCACTCACTTTAAAAATTTGGAACGAGATGCGAATCGAATTAAATATTGGCCAATATCTTGACCTACTTGGCTCAGCGCAACGCGAACGCAACTTAACAAAAGCCGAGCGCGTGTCTCGCTATAAGAGCGGCAAATACACAATTGAGCGACCATTACATCTAGGCGCAACAATGGCGGCACCCGACAGAGCAGATGTTTTACTTGAAGAACTTTCGGCATTTGGCTTGCCTCTCGGCGATGCATTTCAAATGCGCGACGATGTCTTAGGCGTTTTTGGTGATGAAGTAACAAACAACACAGGCAAACCAATTGGCGATGACATCCGTGAAGGTAAACCAACACCTCTTTTAGCAATGGCTTACGAACGGGCTTCGACTTCACAACGCCAAGTTCTTGAGGATGTTGGCGCACCACAAATTAGCAGTGAAGATATCGGCAAGATTCAAGAAGTGATTATAGAAACGGGTGCACTCAGCGAATTAGAAACAAAAATCACTGGCTTAGTTAGCGAGTCAATTGTGGCAATTACAAACTCGTCTTTGAGCAAGCAAGCAATCAAGCAGTTAGTTGAACTTGCCGAGTTCGTTGCTCAACGCAGAAATTAGTCCTGTCGCAAAGCAAAAATTCTGAGATAGCGTTTTGTTTATGACCGTTACCGTACGAATCCCGACAACATTGCGTCCACTTTCTGGCGGAGTCTCGACCGTCCAAGTCGAAGGTTCAACGCTTGCCGAAATTCTCAAAGGATTGAACGCAGCGCACCCAGGTTTTTCGGATCGTCTGCTTGACAGCGAGGGCAATTTGCATAAATTCGTCAACATATTTGTTGCCGATGATGATGTGCGTTATCTCCAAGGACTTGATACAAAAATCGTTGCTGGCCAAACTGTGTCTATTATCCCTGCCGTTGCTGGCGGCTGA
>JAEMRY010000158.1 GCA_016463105.1 Ilumatobacteraceae bacterium
TTGTAAAACTTGCGAAAGGTTTTTAGTTCGCGCATGAATGCATCGCGATGTTTGCCGAAGTCTGGATCAAGTGAAAGCAATGACAACAACTCATCGCCTTTTTCGATCAGCGTGCGCCCGCTGGTGATCAGCCACTCAGAAATATTGCCGTGGGTAACGCCGTCGTTGCCTTCGATTTCGGCCATGTCGCGCCGATGCTGATTAATCTCGCGCTCAAGCGCGGCGATCTCACCCTGCAATGTGCGTGGTTTGTTTAGAGCCATCTAGCGAGATTACCGATTGGGTGACGCAGTGTCAGGGTTGCTCAAGTATCGTGGTAACCCATGGCTCGCGAAAAGATTTACACCCGAGCAGGCGACGACGGCACGACGGGTTTGTTTTATGGCGGGCGAGTTGGCAAAGACTCAGCGTTGCCGCGGGCTTATGGCGCAGTTGACGAAGCACAAGCAATTCTTGGACTCGCTCGCGCCGAAGCGGGCAAAGGTTCTGAACTCGACGACATGCTCGTGCACATCATGCGCGACTTGTGGGTTCTGATGGCCGAACTTGCAACGCTTCCTGAAAACCGTCACAAATTGACAGCCGGCAAATCGCTGGTCACAAGCGAGATGGTTATAAAGCTTGAACACATGATCGACTCACTTGATGAAAAATTTACTCCGCCTACCGAGTTCGTTGTGCCCGGAGAAAATAAAGTCGCTGCTTTACTTGACGTCGGGCGAACCGTAGTTCGTCGGGCCGAACGTCATTCTTTGGCTGCGGCCCCTGCGCCTTCGCAGGCCTGCCCATATCTCAATCGTTTATCCGATTTATTGTGGACACTTGCGAGATGGCAAGAAGGCAAGTCGCTAGCCGTCAAGAGTATTGATTAAAAACTTATAGATATATGTATATAAATCTAAATTCACACAAACAGGAGACAAAATGAAAACCAATCAACTAATTATAAACGTTGCTCGAACTGCTGCAGAAAATGTTGATGCACACGCAATACCAGTTGCCAGCGATGGACCATTGTCTGCAGATATAACTTTTACCCGTGCACAGTTGACGGCACTTGGCTTCAACTCTGCCGTTGGTCAAACGCTTGTTTTGCCAAGTGGAAAGTCTAAGTATTTGATCGTGGTTGGTATTGGTGAAGCCGCAAAAGCAAATGCTGATGTGTTGCGCACCTCGGCGGCGGCTCTTGCTCGTGCTGCCAGCAAAATGGGTTCGGTTGCGACAACTTTGGCCAATGTTGGTCGCGGTGACCGCGCAGAAATTGCACAAGCGGTTACTGAGGGTTTGATTTTGGCGACACATCGTTACGACGCATTGCGTGGCGAGAAAAAGTTGTCGGCGAACCTTAAGTCGGTCACACTTGTGACACTTGCGTCGATCCAAGCCGCTGTTGTTAGAGGTGCACAACGCGGCGAAGTAATTGCAGATGCAGTTTGTTTAGCGCGTGATTTGGCGAATATGCCACCAGCACACCTGACCGCAAAGATGATCGCCGAGCGTGCACAAAAAATCGGAGCAGAAACTGGCGTGAAGGTTGAAGTTTTCAACAAAGATCAACTTTTGGCGATGGGTTGCGGCGGAATGATCGGCGTGAACC
>JAEMRY010000078.1 GCA_016463105.1 Ilumatobacteraceae bacterium
ATGCATTCGTATGAGATCGCTCTCGAAAACTGGTGGGTTCCTGCTGATCATTTGATTGGCGAAACTGCAGGACTTGGCAAAGGTTTCTACTATCAAATGGAAGGCTTCGAAAATGGTCGACTTCAAACTGCCGCACGCGCAGTTGGCGTAATGCAAGCCGCCTACGAAGCAGCACGTGACTATTCACAAAATCGCAAAACCTTTGGCAAAAATATTGGCGAATACCAATTGATCCAAGTGAAACTTGGACGAATGGCTGTTGTGATTCAAGGTGCACGACAATTCAGTTATGCAGTTGCCAAACTGATGGGCAAAGGCGAAGGCGCAATGGAAGCCAGCATGGTCAAGGCTTACGTTTGCAAGGCAGCCGAATGGGTAACTCGCGAAGCAATGCAAATTCATGGCGGATACGGATACGCCGAAGAATATTCTGTGAGCCGACTTTTCGTTGATGCGCGAGTGTTAAGTATTTTTGAAGGTGCTGACGAAACTTTGTGCCTAAAAGTTATTGCACGACGAATGGTCGAGAACGCAAAAGCTAGTTAATTTACGAATTCAATTAAGTCGTGAAGACTTTTGATCCGTTCGCAGTCTGCCCCTTCGTGAAACCCATACGGGTCGAGCAAGATCGGCGACAAACCAGCATTGCGTGCTCCACCAACGTCATTGACGTATGAGTCACCAATGTAAGCAATTCGATCGCGTGGCACATTCATCACTTGAACTGCCTTGTCAAAAATTTCTGCTTCTGGTTTAGCCACACCCACAACATGCGAATCGGTAACGATCAACACCGGCACTCCTGAACCCTCGCCCACTTGGCACACGTTTTCGTTAGCAAGTGTTTGTTCGATCTGGCCGCTGGCATTTGAAACTATGCCAACACGAATACCCAGTGAATAGATTCTCCATAACGCGGCAACTGATTCGTGCAATGGAAACCGCCACAAAAATGCCGAGAAAACTTTGAGCAGGGCGCGCGCTGCATCCTCGACCTGGTTTTCAGGTACACCAGCCTCACGGGCATACGCCTCGCGATACGAACTCCATGAAATGCGCTCGATCGAATCTGCTGCTTGCAGCGCCGTTGCGGCGTCAATTGCAGCCATGCCCGCATAATGGCAACGCACAAGCACAGAAAGACTTGTTGAACCACCAAATGGTTCAAGCACCATGCCAGTAGTAAGTGGATCAGGAACGAGAAAAATTCCACCTGCATCAAACAGCAACGCGTCGAAACGCTTAGTCATCGATTTAAGCCAGTTTAATTTTGCTAGTTCGGTTACTTGCTGCGCTTCAAGCCAGCACGACCGCCGCGTGAAATAAATTTCAAGGCCATCTTGCGACTGGCTTCATCGATCATTTCGTCGCCGAACATCACTGCGCCTTTGCCTTCGCCTTCAGTTGCAGTTGAATACGCATCCAAAATTGCCCAAGCACGATCAAACTGTTCTTGTGTTGGTGAAAACACTTCATTAAGAATCGCAACTTGATCTGGATGCAATGCCCACTTGCCGTCGTATCCGAGTGTGCGGGTGCGCTGACAGTAGTTTCTGAAGCCATCTGAGTCGCGAATATATAAGTAAGGACCATCGATTACTTGTAGACCGTTGGCACGACCAGCCATCAAGATCTTCGAAAACACATAATGAAAATGGTCGCCAGGATATTCTGCGATTTGTACTCCACCTGTCAGAACGGGCATCTCCATGCTTGCTGCAAAATCGGCTGGACCAAAAATAATTGTTTCGAGTCGCGAACTCGCGGCACAAATTTCTTCTACGTTAATTAATCCACGAGCAGTTTCGATTTGGGCTTCAATGCCGATATGACCGATTGGTAAACCGTTTGCAATTTCTACTTGACGCAACAGTAAATCTGTCGCCACAATCTGCGCTGCAGTTTCAACTTTCGGCAACATGATTTCGTCAAGTCGCTCGCCTGCACCGGCTACAACTTCAATAATGTCAAACGCTGTCCACTTTGTGCTCCAGTCGTTGACGCGAACACAAAGAACTTTGTCGCCCCAATCTTGAGAACGAATCGCAGTCGCAACTCGCGCCCGTGATGCTTCTTTTTCTTTCGGCGCAACTGCGTCTTCGAGATCTAAGAACACCATGTCAGCCGGAATGCCAGGCCCCTTGCCCATCATCTTTTCGGATGAACCTGGGATCGATAGACAACTTCGGCGTGGTAATTCTCTTGAGCGTGCGGACATGTCTAAAATCCTACATCGCGCTACGGCGCAACAGTTCGGTAGTTGGTGGGCATTCGGCAGTTAGCGGTAGTGATGCGTCTTGAGATCTGCCATTTGGCGAGATAATTTGCGTGAACAAAGAAACTGGCACCACGTCGACCGCGCTTTGACTGATCTCAGATTCTTCACTAGTTGAAAAAATGTTTGCAACCATTCCAGACCACAGTGCTTCAGGCAAACGTGTGCCACATGCTGTTACAAGCCACACTTGTTTTTGTTCACAATATGCAAGTGCTGCTGTGGCATGACTTCCACCTGCACACAAAACATCATGAGCACCAGTCGCAAGCGCTTCAATAATCACAACATCACTTTGCGAAATAGTTCGCGAAAGATTTTCATGTTGAATCAGCGTCGCATCGACATCCATTGATTGCAATCGATCAACTGCCGCATCACCATCGCCGTTGCTCTCAACAATAAATATTTTCAAATCAGATCTCGACGCGAGCGCATTCAGTGTCGCCGTCGGCCAACCCACAACGCAAACAACAGCATCTTGTGGCACTGCATCCTGCAAAGTTTTTAGCGTCGTGTCAGATTTAATTTCATCATTGCAACGCTCAAGTGCCGAAAACGGGTCGGTCGCACCAAGCACATGACTGCACAGCCACCAAAGAGGCCCCGCTGTCGGGTGGCGTTCGACAATCCGCCGGGCCGCCAGCACGATGCCAGCCGGCTCGTGACGCAGTCCACCAAAGGCCGAAATCGTCTCACGCACAAGCGATACGGGGTCTGCCCCACGGGCACGAGCCACATATCTCAGATGCTCAATTGGGTGCATTTCCAAAACGCTACTCCCGACTTGCTACGGTCGTTGCTTGTGATTACGAAACCTTCCCTGGACACAACTCTCCAACCGCTCTCTGGCGATGCTCGACCACTTGAAGAATGGCTGACGACTTTTCATCTCGCAACGATCGTGCTTGACCCGTTCACTAATGAAAGTGCGTGGATCTTGCCAACTGCTGTTCGCATCTTGCGGCAATTCGCCGGAGCATCAGTTCGCGCAAATTTTGTGATCACAGCAAAACCAAATGAAGCAAGAGAATTTCTCGGGCCATTCGCCGATGAATTTTTAGTGTTCTGCGATCCAGCAAGAACATTTGTCAAGCAACTCGGGCTGAGCGAACTTCCTGCATTCGTTTATATCCAAATAGACGGCAATGTTCCAGTTAGCGCAGAAGGCTGGAACGCCAACGCCTGGAGAAGTGTCGCTCATCACATCGCAACTGCTGTCTCGTGGAGCAAGCCGATTATTCCTATTGCTAGCGACCCTGGCGCATTCAAAGGTTCACCCGCCCTCGTCTAAGTCAGTGAAGTGAATAGCCTGTAGATATGGCACAAACGCAGCCTGAGCCGTTTGTTAGTTCACCGTTGTTGCCTCTTGGCCCAGATAAAACTATTTATCGAAAAATTTCAAGCGACGGGGTCACAACGTTAAAAACAGATCTCGGAACTTTTGTTCGAGTTGATTCATCGGCGATTACTTTGCTCACCGAACATGCAATGCGTGACATCGCACATCTGTTGCGTACTGACCACCTGCAACAACTCGCCGATATTCTCAAAGATCCACAGGCAAGTGATAACGATCGTTTTGTTGCACTTGATCTTTTAAAAAATGCCAGTATCGCTGCCGGAGGTATCTTGCCGATGTGCCAAGACACGGGCACGGCAATCGTTAAAGCATCCAAGGGTCAGATGATATTTACTAGCAGCAGTGATGAAGATGCAATTAGCCGAGGCATCTACAACACATTTCAGACTTCAAACTTGCGATATAGCCAACTCGCGCCAATCACAATGTATGAAGAAGTCAACACAAACACGAATTTGCCGGCAGAAATTAAAATCTCGGCGACAGCCGGTGACGAGTTTAAATTTCTGTTCATTGCCAAAGGTGGTGGCTCGGCAAATAAGAGTTATTTATTTCAAGAAACAAAAGCACTACTTAACGAAAAAGTTTTATTGCCGTGGTTATTTGACAAAATGCAAACACTCGGAACATCAGCATGTCCGCCATATCACCTTGCCGTTGTAATCGGCGGAACTTCGGCAGAGTACGCAGTCGAAACAGCGAAACTAGCGAGTACAAAATATTTGGATTCGCTGCCGACAAAAGGTTCAAGGGCCGGTCACGCGTTTCGTGATATTGATCTTGAAGCAAAAGTTCTTGAACTTGCACAACAAACTGGCATCGGCGCCCAATTTGGAGGAAAATACTTTTGTCACGATGTGCGGGTTATTCGCTTGCCTCGACACGGCGCAAGTTGTCCTATAGCAATGGCAGTTTCTTGTAGCGCCGATCGCCAAGCACTCGGCAAGATCACAAAAGAGGGCGTGTTTCTTGAACAACTAGAACAAGACCCTGCACGTTTTTTGCCAGAAGTAACCAATCAAGAATTATCTGCCGAAGTTGTCAACATCGATCTCAATCGTCCAATGGCTGAAATTCTTGCAACTCTTGCGAAATATCCTGTCAAAACACGAATCATGCTGACTGGCCCGATGGTTGTTGCTCGAGATCTAGCGCACGCAAAACTCAAAGAACGTCTTGACGCAGGCAAAGGTTTGCCAGATTACATGAAGCAATATTGTGTTTATTATGCTGGGCCAGCAAAAACGCCAGCAGGTTTTGCATCTGGATCATTTGGTCCGACGACGGCCGGTCGAATGGATAGTTACGTTGATCAATTTCAGCGAGGCGGCGGAAGTTTGGTCATGCTCGCCAAAGGCAATCGTTCAAAACAAGTTACGCAAGCCTGCAAGACTCACGGCGGTTTTTATCTGGGATCAATTGGTGGCCCAGCCGCACGTCTCGCACAAGACTGCATCACCAAAGTTGAAGTTCTCGAATACGCAGAACTCGGCATGGAAGCCATATGGAAAATCGAAGTCAAAGACTTCCCTGCTTTCATCGTTGTCGACAACAAAGGTAACGACTTTTTTGAAATTGTTAATGCTGAAGCTCTTGGCACTCCGGTGCAAATTCATAAATAGTGACGCTCGTCGAAGAACGAATCTCGTGCCCACTCGGTGCATGGACCGGCGAAACTGGACGCTGTCAACTTTGCAATAAATTAATTGAGTCGACTCGTCGCCGAACTTGGTGCTCAGACAAATGCGCTCGCGACTGGCAGCGCAATCACATCTGGAGATTCGCTCGGTCAGCAGCCAAGCGACGCGCAAAATACCGTTGTCAACAGTTGAACTGCCAAGCCGAGCGGCGCGACTGCGAAGTTAATCACATTTTTGCACGAGATGGGGCTGGTTATGGGCCTGGGTGCCATCACCATCTAAGTCCAGACAAAAATGGTGTCGGCGGATTAGAGGTTTTGTGCCGTGCACATCACGCAAAAGTCACTGCTTCACAGGCAACAGCGCGAGCACAAGCCCGCCGTGTTGCACGCGAAATTATTGAGACGAAAAAGAAAACTAAAAAATTAAAGAAGTGATTTCATTGCAGCTCGGGTTGCAGCAATTTCGTCTGGGTTACTGCTAAATTCAACCGCAGCAAAATCTGTTACACCAATTCCGGCGAGATCAGCAACGCGTTGCTTAACTTGTTCGGCGGTGCCAGCAATAACTATGTCAGCCGGGCCAACAGCACCTTCATGATCAAGCATTGCGCGATAGCTCGG
>JAEMRY010000015.1:0-1170 GCA_016463105.1 Ilumatobacteraceae bacterium
TTAAGGATGAAGTCCGCGCATACGGTGAGAGTCAGCAATTGTTTTGATGCCCAATACTGATGCGGCCAATCGATATGGAAGTTTTTGTTCAACTGAGAAAGAATGCAATCTTTTGAAGGCACCTTGCATAAGTGAAATAACTTTTTCGTTCACTTCGGCTTCGTCCCAACTCAGGTGGGCAAAGTTTTGACATTGCTCGAGGTAACTGCATGTAACTCCACCAGCATTGGCATATACATCTGGCACGACGATGATGCCTCGATCTTGCATTACTTCATCAGCTTTTGGCGTTAGTGGTCCATTCGCGCCTTCAACGATAAGTTTTGCTTTAATCTGACTGGCAATATGTTCGTCAACTGCGTCGCCCAGCGCGCAAGGCATGACGATGTCGCAGTCCACGAAGAATACCTTCGTTGCGCCGTCAAGTCCTTTGCCGATGACATCACCTGCACCAGTTTCGACAACACTTTTTGCACCTTCGCGCAGTTTGCGATCAACCATTGCTAAATCAATACCATTCGCGTTATGAATTGCGCCACCGACATCTGCGAGTCCGACAATTTTTGCGCCGCGTGCTTGTGCTAACCGAGCTGCCCACGCACCGACTTGTCCGTAACCTTGGATCGCAATTCGTGAACCGCTAAGCGGCATACCAATTTTTTCTCCGGCAAGAGCGGCGGCCTCAACTGCACCGCGACCTGTTGCAGATTCGCGGCCCAGCGATCCGCCGAGTTCGATTGGTTTGCCAGTGACAACACCCGGAACAATGTGGCCGACGCTGGCCGAATATTGATCAAGAACCCAAGCCATAACCTGCGCATTTGTGCCGACGTCTGGGGCGGGTACGTCTTTGTCTGGTCCGAGAAATGGAATCAACTCAGAAACATATCGTCGTGTGATTCGTTCGAGTTCACCCGAAGTCATTGTTTTCGGATCAATAGCAATTCCGCCTTTGGCGCCGCCGAGCGGAAGATTCATGATCGCTGTTTTCAGTGACATGCCGATTGCGAGTGCAACAACTTCGTCACGGGTTACGCCAGGGTGGTATCGAATGCCACCTTTGGCAGGTCCGCGAGTTGTGTTGTGATGAACACGCCAACCAACAAGGTGATCGCGAGTGCCGTTGTCGCGTCGAAATGGAATCGAAACCTCAAGCACGCGACGAGGGGC
>JAEMRY010000015.1:1270-3680 GCA_016463105.1 Ilumatobacteraceae bacterium
GGCCACTTGCCAATTTCGTCTAGCCCGGCAACGGTGCTGGCCATTGCCTCAGGCGTAACAGGATGACTGATTAAATAACCCTGTGCTTTGCTGCACTGCAAATCTGCGAGCGCATGAAGTTGTTGAACTGTTTCAACACCCTCGGCAACTACATCTAATCCGAGCGAATCAGCCATGGCGATGATTGTTTTAACAAGCGATCTTGCACTCGCATCTTTGGCTAATCCATTGATGAAAGTTTTATCAATTTTGAGCCGATGGATAGGGAAGCGTTGCAAAAACGACAACGAAGAGTAACCAGTGCCGAAATCGTCGATCGCAATTCGTACACCAAGTGCCGAAAGTTTTCGCAACGTATCGAGCGCTTGCTCAGGCTGAGTGATCATCACTCCTTCAGTAACCTCAAGCCATAATTGCTCGGCGGGCATATGCGAGCGCATCAGCGCTTCATTGACAACAGCAACAAAATTAGGGTCGTGCAATTGTCGGGGCGAAACATTTACCGACATCGTTGCATCGAGACGGCAGATACCTTCGTTGATCCATCCGCGCAAGTGAGTAAGCGCTTGAAGTAGTGCCCACGCGCCGATCGGCACGATAATGCCAGTCTCTTCAGCAATCGGTATGAACTCTGCGGGCGAAACATTTGTTCCATCTTCCATATCCCAACGCATCAAAGCTTCGAACCCAATCACATCACCTAAATCAATGTCGATAATGGGCTGATGGACGAGTCGCAATTCGCGACGTTCAAGTGCGCGGTATAACGCAGTTTCTACTGCCAGGCGTTGGTTGACTCGCTCAAGCATCGACTCATCGAAAATCGCAACACAGTTTCGACCAGCGTCTTTGGCGCGATACATCGCTGTGTCAGCGTGGCGCAACAGATCATCTGCAGAACTAGTAACTCCTGGTCGAAAAACAGCAACACCGATACTCGCCGAAACAAACACATCACCTTGACGCAATGAAAGCGGTTCATGAAATGATTCAAGAACTCGGTCGGCCAATATCACAGCCTCGCTCGCAGTTTTAGTAGCGGCATCAAGCACGACGAATTCATCACCAGAAATTCGACCTACGACGCAATTGTCATGAAGCGCAACTCGAAGTCGTTGAGCAACCGCAATCAAGACGTCATCTCCCGCAGAGTGACCGAGACTGTCATTAATATTTTTGAATCTGTCAACATCAATAAACAGCGCAGTCGGTGTTCTGCCTTCAAGCAGAGCATTATTTAGTGCCGCTGACACATGCTCGAGCATTAAGCCTCTATTTGGTAGTCCGGTGAGTGCGTCGGTTTGTGCTGAAACAATCAGAGACTGTTGAAGCAATGCGCTTGCACGCACTGAAAAAACAACTCGTGCTGTGACTGCGATTGCTAAAACAAAAATCGAAATCGTGCGCACAAGACGGTCAACATCGTTTGTCGGGTTAGTCATCGCCAGCACAACCACAGGTATGACGAGCGCCGATGTCGTGAGTGCTAAACGTCCTAGCAATGGTTGCCGTTGGCGAGTTGCAACATGCGATGCAAGTGTGCTGACACTTGGGTGTAGCAAAGTTGCCGAAACTAAAAACAAACTTGCAATGTAAGGGGCGTTGGCAATTGAGTCTGAGATCACCAAGCGCGCCGACTGATTTGTTGCGTAAAGCAAATCGCCAAGAAGCGAAAAAGTGATTGCGCTAGTGGCCAGCCAAACTGCTGGAGATCTCTCGGCATCACCAAACAGCAAAGTAGCCAGCATAAATACGACGACTGCACTGGCAGCAAGTGTCGCGCCACGCAATGCAGTTATGGCGAAAATTTCTTGCGAGATTTCACGAGCAGGATTGATAAATGCAAACCAGATTATGAACCACGCACCGAGACTGATAATCAGAGAATCGGCAACGACGCTAAGGGCATCGCTACCGAGGCGTCTTTGAACTGTAAATATCAAACCAGCGATCAGAATTAACTGAACCATTAAAAATAAAGTCTCTGCCGTGATGCTTGAAGTGTTTGATGCACTAGAGCGACCGTCTAATAATTGTGCCGACAATAAACATGAGATCAAAAGAAGCAGTGCTGGCCAAACACGCCGATCAGGATGATTAACGACGATGCCGATTATTAGTGCAACGACAACTTGTGCTGAAGCGATGAAATAGATGATTCTGTTGAGATCAGAATCTTTGACCAGAGCATGTACGGCAGTAGTGATAATTGCTAACGCGATCATCAGCCATGCCGCGCGGGTAACGGCTTTAGACATCACGAAAACGGTACTACATATGACTGCAATGCGATTTGCTGATTTGAATAGAGTCCCAACTCTTGACTGCGAACTGTTCTAAACTTTTATAAGGCGGGGTTGTTAGGCCCATTTAGATGGCGTGCTTGCACGCCTGTGTTGACGTGCTTGCA
>JAEMRY010000015.1:3780-12340 GCA_016463105.1 Ilumatobacteraceae bacterium
GCCTGTGTTGACGTGCTTGCACGCTTACGAGGAGACCCACCGCCGATGTTTGTCACGCGCCACTCACACGTTGTTGACGTTGCATTGCGCGAAAAGCTTTGGTTTCTTTACCGTCGCGCGTATCAAACAACTGCCGAGTCGACCGTTACACATGAAATGCTGGATCAATTTGAATTTAACGATCAGATTTCTGAGTCGTCGAACCGCGTTTGGGTAGTTTGGAATGACTCGCTTCCAGTTGCGATGACTTTAGTGTCAACTGACGTTCGTACAACTCGCTGGTTAAGTGAAATATATTTCGAGAAAAACTTTCCAGAAAGATTCAAGGCTGGGCAGGTTCATTACATCGTCTGGGTTGTGGTTGATCCAGGTTGCGAACCACACAGTGTGAACATCTTGCTCGCACGTCAAGCTTTGGCAGCAGAAGCAGCCGAAGGCGCATTACTCGTCTTTGATGTTCCAGATATTCATCAACCAGGTCAAAACGGTGGGGCATCTGAACTTCTTTTTCGAATGGCGCAACTCGTTGGCGAAGTTGAATTGCTTCCGTTGTCTACGCAACGTTATTTTGCTTTAGATTTCGCTCAACCGTTGAAGAATTCAGTAAGTAAAAGCAAACTTTTAGAAAATAGAGAAGAGTCTTTACTCCGCTAGCCTTAGTAGCCAGATGAGCGTTTCCGTAGCCGCAGTGACGGTTGTTGTCCCTGGTTCGCATCTGATGGCCGGATTGCTTGGTGAGCGTGATTCTCATCTGCGGTTTATTGAGAAGAACTTTCCAAAAACAACGATCACGGTTCGGGGCAACGAAGTTTCGATTTCGGGCGAAGATACTGATTTGGTTGGTTGTCTTTTTGAAGAACTGGCAGGCTTGTTGCAAGGTGGCGAAAATTTAGATCTTGTCGTGGTCTCGCGAAGTGTTGACATGGTTAGATCAAATGAAAGACCGACTTCGGTGCTGACCGAAGACATTGTCAGACTTAGTCAAGGTCGAGCAGTTCGCGCCAAAACATCCGGCCAAAAACGTTACGTTGATGCGATAAGAGACAATGTAATCACATTCGGGCTTGGTCCTGCCGGAACTGGAAAGAGTTGGTTGGCAATTGCAATGGCGGTTCAGGCTCTTCAGTCAAAATCTGTTCAGCGAATTATTCTTACGCGACCTGCAGTTGAGGCAGGCGAGCGTCTTGGGTTTTTGCCAGGAGATTTGATGGCGAAACTCGATCCATATCTACGACCGCTTTATGACGCGTTGCACGACATGGTTGGTGCCGAGGGCGCGCTCAAGATGGCAGAAAAACAAATCGTTGAAGTTGCGCCACTGGCCTATATGCGAGGTCGAACCCTAAATAACAGTTTCATTATTTTAGATGAAGCACAAAATGCGACACCAGAGCAGATCAAAATGTTTCTGACCCGAATTGGTTTTGGATCAAAAGTCGTCGTTACTGGCGACACGACCCAAGTTGACATTCCCGATAATCGAAGTGGCTTGGTCGGCCTTGAGAATATTCTTCAAGGAATTGAAGGTTTGGCTTTTGTTCACCTTGATACTCGCGATGTTGTGCGTCACAGAATCGTCGCCGACATTGTCGCTGCCTACGAGCGAAAAGGTGCACCCCCGGTGAAGAATCGTGCCTGAACCGCATGTAAAAAAAACTGGTCCACAAAAAGTTGGCGGGGATGGTGACCTTGAAATCTTCTGTGCCGACGAGCAAACAGATATCGAAGTTGATATTTCGCGATGGCGAGAACTTGCCGAGAAAGTCTTGAGATCTCAAGGGGTGCGCGGTGCCGCAGAGCTGACTTTAATGTTCGTACCCGAAACGGCGATCGCTGGATTAAATGAGCAGTACATGGGCAAACTTGGTTCAACCGATGTCTTGGCATTTCCGTTAGATGCCGTCGAAGTGGTGCGCTCGCCTGGGCCTGGCGCAATGTCGCGTGGTCCTGAACGCGTGCCGTTAGATATCAATGATCTGCCAGTGATGCTTGGCGATGTAGTTGTGTGCCCAGCAGTTGCAATGCGACAAGCACCAAGCCACGCGGGCAATCTTGACGATGAGTTCGCGCTTTTGATCGTGCATGGAATATTGCATGTACTTGGTTTAGATCACGACACAGATGAAAAAGCACAGACAATGCAGGCAGCCGAGCGAAAACTTTTAGAGCAGCACCATTGGGGCAGTGCGATGCCAGATTCTTTTCGCAAGGTCTACGAATCATGATTTTTAGCGCGACACCAACTAACAGCGATGTCTGGATACTCGTTGTTATTTGCATCTTGCTAATTAGTCTGACTTTTCTTTCACTTGCAGAGATGTCGCTTTCGCGTATCACAAAGCAAAAAGCCCAAGCTTTGGTTGATCAGCAAGCAAAGAGTGCCCGTCTGATTTTAAAACTTGCTGAAGAGCCAACGCGATGGGTGAACCCGCTTTTGCTGACCGTAAATATTTTTCAAACCGTGCAAGCCACACTCACTGGTGTAGTGGCTGGCAGATTGTTCGGCGCTGCCGGAGTAGTAATCGGCGTGACGTTGAATGTAATTATTTTCTTTGTCATGGCAGAAGCCGTACCAAAAACTTATGGATTGCTTCACCCGGTACGTGGGGCGACCATCACGGCTAGACCTGTTAGCGCAATTGTCGGATTCTGGCCGTTAAGAATTATGTCGATTGGCTTGATCAAACTAACCAATGTGATTGTGCGTGGAAAGGGCTTAGCCGCTGGTCCGTTCATCAGTGAGCAAGAGTTTCTCGGCATCGTTGAGGCGGCTGCGCAAGAATCAGTGATTGAACATGAAGAACGAGAATTGATTGAATCGGTAATTGAATTCGGGGACACGGTCGTTCGAGAGATCATGGTTCCACGACCAGACATTGTTTCAATTAATGATGATCTAACAGTTTCGAGAGCACTTGACTTCGTTGTTGACCATCAATTCAGTCGACTTCCTGTGCTGCGAGCCGACGATGATGATCAAGACGATCTAGTAGGAGTCGTGTTCGCTAAAGACCTGATTGTCGCTGAAAGATCTGGTCGTGGTGCAGAATCAATTAAGAGTTTTCTTCACGTCGTAGAAGTTATTCCTGAAACAAAATTGGTCTCAGACCTGATGCGTCAAATGCAGTCAGACAAATTTCACTTGGCAATGGTCGCCGATGAATATGGTTTGCTTGCAGGTCTTGTAACTTTAGAAGACTGTTTAGAAGAACTTGTGGGCGAGATCGGTGACGAGCACGACGATGACGATACTTCGGTTCAAAGACAACCGAATGGTGATTTGCTAGTAACCGGCGTGACGACAATCAACCGACTCAATGAGTTGTTAGAGACGAATATCAGCGAAGAAGAATATGACACGGTTGGTGGATTGGTATTCGGTTTATTGGGTCATGTACCTGAAGTAGGAGAGTTCGTCAATCAAGATCAATGTCGTTTTTCAGTTGAAGTATTGGATGGTCGTCGCATCCAAATTGTGCGAGTGTCGTTGCGCGATTAAGGTCTGAATATGGAAATTTCTTTAAACGGCAAAGTTGCTTTAGTCACTGGTGCTTCACGCGGAATTGGCAAATCAATTGCAAAATCGTTTGCCGAAGCCGGGGCGAAAGTGATGCTGTCATCGCGAAAAGAAGATTCGTTGCGAGCAGCTGCGTCTGAGATAGATGGCGAGACCGATGTCTTCGCGGCAAACACTGGCGATTTAGATCAAGGTCAGGCATGCATCGAAGCAACGATGAAGCGATTTGGCAAGATTGACATCCTCGTCAATAATGCGGCAACTAATCCGTATTATGGCCAAACACTCGGCGTTGACTCTGCTCGTTTTGATAAAACTTTTCAAGTTAATTTAAAGGGACCACTTTTCTGGAGTCAAGCAGTCTGGAACGCATCAATGAAGACAAATCCAGGAGTGATATTGAATATTGCATCAGTTGGCGGATTGCGTGCCGAACAAGGCTTAGGCGTTTATAACTTAACCAAGGCAGCAATAATTCATTTAACTAGTCAGTTGGCATGTGAACTCGGGCCAACTCGCGTTGTAGGCATCGCACCTGGTTTGGTTAAAACTGCCTTCGCATCAGTTCTGGTTGAAAACTTTGGTGACAAACTCGCTGCAGCACTGCCGACAGGTCGTCTTGGCGAACCACAAGACATCGCAAATCTTGCTTTATTTTTGTGCTCTGATCTGGCGTCTTGGATTACAGGAGAAACTTATGTGATTGACGGTGGTGCAGGGGTGCGCTCAGGCTCAATGTAAATTTTCGCCGCTCTAAAAAATGCAGGAGAAAGTGCAACAAGAGCGATCAGCAGAAGTACTCCAGAGGCGAGATATGTTGCGCGCAAACCGAAGTTGTATGCAATTTGACCGCCGATTAGAGCACCAATTGCTGTGGTTCCAGTACCGATAAATCGATACACGCTATTCACGCGACCAAACAGTTCGGGTGGTATTAAACGCTGACGCATGCTCACCGTTATCACGTTCCAAATTGTTCCAGCGATTGACATTACGACTCCGCTAATCGCAACGGCCCAGATCTGCGGAAATATTCCTGGAATCAAGTCAGATAGTCCAAAAATTACATATGCAGTGATCAGTGCGACAGTCGAACCCAAACGCTTACTTACTGACTCGCCAACAAGGCCACCCAAGATCGAACCGATTGAGATTGCGGCTAGCAATATGCCAAAACCGCGTGCACCGAGACCGAGTTCGTCGCGAACAAACTTTACGAACACTGCGTGGGCGAACATGCCACACATATTGGCGACACCGAGCATGATCGCTAGTGTGCGCAATAAATCATGTTTCCAAAGCCAGATCAAACCTTGTTTTAGTTCACTTGAAAACGGCGCATTTGTTTGTTCAATAATCGCAGTGTTTTTGACTTTGATTGAACGAATCAAGATTGCAGCGATAACCAGCGCTACGGCGTTTACTGCAAAGGGCGCGCTGATTGCAATTACAAATATCCACGCACCAAGCGGTAAACCGATAAAGCCGTTGCTGATGATTTGCGAAATATATAAGCGACTGTTTGCGAGTTCTAATGATTCTTCATCAACAATCGCCGGCAATATTGCCTGCGAACTCATATCAAAAAACAGTTCGCAAACCCCCGCCACTGCACTGGCTGCAATCAATAGATAGATATTTAGTGTGTCGTTGGCAGCGCTAACAGCAATTAATGTAAAGACAAGACCACGAACAAGGTTCGCTCGGTACATTATTTTTTGTCGATCGTGACGATCTAGATAAACACCAGCAGGAAGCGACAACACCAGCCACGGCAACATTGCGGCAAATGTGACCGCTGCAATCAGTCGTGAGTCGTTGGTTAATTGCAGGGCAAGCAATGGGCCTGCGGCTACGACCATTCCATCGCCAAGGTTTGACACTGTCGAAGATGTGAATAATCTCCAATAAGACTTCGGCAAAGAATGCGAATGTTGTTCACTCATAACGCGAGGGTATTTAATTTTAGTAATTCAGAAATTTGCACTTTGCCTAGGGCTGAGCGGGGAATCTGATCAACAATAAATAATTTTTGAGGCGCACAATAATCGGGGAGCGACTTCTTCACATGCAGGCGCACAGCGTCAATATTAAAAGACCGTTTTTGATTCTCAAGCACGATCCACGCACAAACTGCAGTACCCCAATTTTCATCGGGCAGACCCCGAACCACGCATTCGGTCACCCCAGCCATATCATTAATTGAATCTTCAACTGTCTTGGGCCAAACTTTAAAGCCACCCGTGTTGATCAAGTCATCTCTGCGACCTAACACAGTAAGTTTTCTGTGGCTATCTAATTCGCCGAGATCACCAGTTGCGAACCAGCCGTCGTGTGTCTTTGGGTTTGTGCCGTCACGGTATTCACGAAATAGCATCGCACCGCGAATCTGAATCTCGTCATCTGTGCTAATTCGAATTGAAACGCCGTCAAGCGCCTGGCCGTTATAGGCGATACCGCCCATAGTTTCGCTTAACCCATAAGTTGCAATTGCATTAGCGGGCAGTGCATCGATCATCTCTGATCCGCCGACAAGCACACTGCGAAAGCCGGCAACATCAACTCGTCGGATAATTGTTGGTACTAGCGATGTCATTGTTGCACCGTTGTTCAACGCATTAGCGATTGTTGTTGGCTCGGCTTTTGGTTCAATCGTTAGATTCGATTCGTAATGCAGTGCTCTCAATACGACAGATAATCCTCCGACATGAGCCAAAGATAGGCACGCCAGCCAATGATCTGCACTCGAACATTCGAGCCGAGAACCACCTGCAACTATCGCAGCACGAATCGATTCGTGAGTGTGGACGACTCCTTTGGGTGTGCCAGTCGATCCAGATGTCGCAATCACTAAGGCGTCGTTGGCACCCACAGCAAAACCATCCTCAAGTTTTAATCGTTCTCCGTGATGATTAATTAAGTACGACGCACCCAGTTGTTTTAGCAACTGATTCTTGGCGAACTGCGGAAGTCTTTGATCAATCGGCAGTAGTGCATCACCCGAGTCCCAAATCTGTTTTAGTTCGTCTACAAAGCGTTGACCGGCAGGCATGTCAATAGCAATGAGTGAAGGCACTGAATCATCGTAGATGTTTTGTTGTTAAGTTAGAGCCGTGCAACAGTCAATAAATTTGTGGATCAAAGGCGCGCGCCCGCGAACATTACCCGCAGCGATTGCACCAGTTTTAGTCGGTGCATCGTGTGCGAGATTAGATAACGCCGAATCAGCAATCTTTATCAATAGTTTTTTCGCGTTAATCGTCAGTCTTGCATTGCAAGTCGCCGTCAACTATGCCAATGATTATTCAGATGGTGTTCGGGGTACAGACAAGCAACGTGTTGGGCCACTACGGCTTGTGGGTTCGGGCGCCAAGTCAGCCGCTGCAGTTAAGCGTGCTGCATTTTTGTGCTTCGGTGTAGCTGCGATTTTTGGATTAGTGCTTGCTGCGACTACAACTTGGTGGCTGATAGCAGTTGGCGTTGCGTGTTTTGCAGCGGGTTGGTTTTATACGGGTGGATCAAAGCCATACGGTTATTTTGGCTTTGGAGAATTATTCGTATTTATTTTTTTTGGAGTCGTTGCTACCACTGGTACAACATTTGTAGTTATTCAAAAAATTACTCGTGCAAGTTTGATATCTTCAATTGCGGTTGGATGTTTAGCGTGTGCGTTGTTGGTGATTAATAATTTGCGTGACATACCAGGCGATACGATCGCTGGCAAGAAAACATTGGCAGTACGACTCGGAGATCGCCGAACTCGGCAGATCTATGTGGCTTTGCTTGCAGTTTCGGCTGTTGCAATCGTCGTGTTGTCATTAGATAACCCCTTCGCGTTGCTGGGTTTGATCGGTTTGCTTGCGGCGGTTCCTGCTATTCGTCAAGTCAACCAAGGCGCAACTGGTAAAGATTTGATCGCCGTGTTAGGTACGACTGGTCGAACTCAAATGCTCACAGCCTTAACGCTGAGCATCGGTATCTTGCTCGCTTGAATAGTTAATTAGCGAGAAACTCGTTAACAACATCTAGAAATCGTTGAGGTTGTTCGAGATGTGGAGTATGCCCAGATTTCTCAATAATCTGCAACTTGGCATTGTCGCCGATTGCGGTTGTTAGTCGCAGTGCGAGTTCGACAAATTTTTTGTCATTTTCACCGGCAACTATTAGTACGGGCATCGTTAGTTCTTTAAGTCGCGACCAAGTTGGTTGTTGTTTGCCGGCGCCACAGAGTCTCAAACTTGAGGCAAGTGCCGTTGCTGTATTGCAAAGTCGAATCTCGCGTTGATTGTTAAGCGTTGTCAAACCTGAAAAAATAGGAAGCGCCAACCATGAATCTATAAAATTAGTGACACCATTTTGTTCAATTCGCATTGCAAGTTCTTCGTCACTAACAACTCTGGCTAGTCGCTCGTCTTTATTTTCGATGCCGGCCGTGCCGCTGATAAGAACGAGACGTTTAACTTGTTGTGGGTGGGCAAGTGCTGCTGTTAAACAAAGCCTTGCACCCATTGAATAGCCAACATAAGTCGCACTCTGCCCAACTTCAACGATGGCATTGGCACCTGTTTCTAAATTTAGAGAAATATCACTTGAGTCACCATGATTTGGTGCGTCAACAAGCACAACTTCGAATTGTGAACTGAGATTTTTGGCGACATCTTGCCAAGTGTGTCGCGTCTGTGTGAACCCGTGTATGAACACAAGTCGCGATCCGCTTCCTGATGTGTGATGTGTGAGCATCTAAGAGCTGACCTGTTGATCATTTAGTTTTCGCAGAATGCGTTCAAAGGTTTCACTATCTTGGGCACCCGGTACTGACCACTGTTCATCAAATACATAAGTCGGCACAGCAGTGATGCCCAGTTCGTTTGCTCTCTGCAGATTTTCTTCAAGTTCGTTGACTCCAACATCAGATTGCAACATTTGAGTGACTTCCTCGCCGTTCATACCAAAGTCGATTGCAATCTCTGAGAGCGTTTGAATATTCGAAATATCTTTTCCGTCGCAGAAATAAGCGATCATTAGGCTTTCTTTAAGTTTTGT
>JAEMRY010000015.1:12440-22211 GCA_016463105.1 Ilumatobacteraceae bacterium
ACCGCGATATCCATTCGAAAATTAATCCCATCTATGGCTGCAAGTTTTGTTACATGCGCCAAAATCTCATCGGCTCGGTCTGTGCCACCGAATTTTTTTGCATATGCCTCACGAACAGGTGTCGGGGTATCTTGCGGCGCCGATGGGTCGAGTTGGAAAGGTCTGTAGATAATCTCAAGTTTCAGGTCAACGCCGGCCTTTGTGAGGTTTGCCACAGCCCGATCGAACCTTTGTTTGCCGATATAACACCAAGGGCAAACCACGTCGGAGAAGATTTCTAGTCTCATTGCTGCCACGATAGAGGCATGACATCCTCGGCGGCGACTACAGCGACCTTTTGCGCCACTCTCGTAGATCAATGGCTCAGTTGCGGTGTCCGTCATGCGGTGATTTCTCCTGGGTCACGATCAACGCCGATGGCACTTGCTTTGGCAAAACGCAACGAACTTGAGCTGCATGTTTTTCACGATGAGCGAAGCGCTGCGTTTGCTGCTTTGGGTATTGCAAAAGCATCGGGTGTTCCGGCAATTTTATTGTGCACATCAGGCACAGCAGCAGTTGAGTTTCATGCGGCAGTTGTAGAAGCACATCATGCAGAAATACCAATTTTGGTTTGCACAGCAGACCGACCACCAGAGTTGCAGAATGTTGGGGCACCACAGACGATTGATCAAATAAATCTTTACGGAGTCGCCGTTCGTTTGTTTCATAATGCCGCTGTAGCAGATGATCTTGAGCAAAATAATTGGCGCAAGTTAGCGAGAACTTTGTTTGCTGCATCTCTTGGCGTAGTTCCGGGACCAGTGCACTTAAATTTACAATTTCGTGAGCCACTTGTTGGTGAACCAAATGACTTACCTTTGCAATCCGCTAATAGCGATGAGGTGATTGCCAATAAAGTTAATCAAATTTCTGGGCGACAGCTTAAGAAAATTCTCGACTACGTTGCGGGCAAGAATGGTGTGATTATCGCCGGCACCGATTCTTACGATCCGCAAACCGTGCTCAGTCTTGGCGCAGCATTAGGTTGGCCAGTTTTTGCCGATCCACGCAGTGGTGCGCGTTTACCAGAATCTAAAGTTGTAATTGCTGCAATGGATTCAATCTTGCGCAATCAACAATTTGCAGAATCACATAAACCCGAAGTCATTTTGCGGCTGGGTGCTCCATTGGTTTCAAAAGTTGTTAATGCGTGGCTTGCTTCATGCCAAGTTCCACAAGTTGTATTGACAACTACTCCGACCCTGATTGACCCAGAGCGAATTACTTCGATGCACTTATCTGGCGACGTTGGCGAAATTTGTAATTTGATTATTGATTATTCACCAAATGCGGCCGTTGGTTCGTGGCTAGATATTTGGTCGGACGCCGAAGACAAAGCACAGCGAGCAATTAATGAAACGCTCTCGAATGAGCAGTTTCTTAGTGAACCCGTGGTCGCTCGAGCGATTTATGGATTATTGCCTGAAGGATCAAATCTTTTCGTTTCAAGTTCAATGCCGATTCGCGATCTTGAATGGTTCGCCGCTCCTCGCACCGGGCTGAAAGTTTTGGCAAATCGTGGTGTGAACGGAATCGACGGTGTCGTTTCAACAGCAATTGGTGTGGCACTTGCTACAAAGGCGACAACAGCGTTATTGATCGGCGATATTGCGTTATTGCACGACACAAATGGCCTACTCAATTTGGGCAACCGCAAAATTGATTTGCGAATAATCGTGCTAGATAATCGGGGTGGAGGTATTTTCTCTTTCTTGCCACAAGCAAGTGCGCTAGCGACAGACACGTTTGAAAAAGTTTTCGGCACCCCGCACGATGTAGATATAGAGATGCTCGCAAAATCACATCGAATTGAATCTGAAACCGTTGAGAATCTTGATCAACTTACTGAAGCGATTGTGCAACGCGGGCCATATTTGATTCGAGTCGTTACTGACCGAAATGAAAATGTTCGCGTGCACGATCGGATTAATCAAACGGTGTCTTTAAAACTTTAATTAATAATTGTGAGTGATTGCCGCAAGCATTGCTTTGAACTTTGCTTGGGTCTCAGCAAGTTCGCTGTCAGGGTCACTATCACCGACGATTCCGCCACCAGCAAAGAGTCGTGCCTGGGTTCTGTCTTCATTTAGTTCTGCGCATCTAATTGTGACGGCAAAGATTCCGTCACCATTGGCATCGACATAGCCAACGGCCCCGCCGTATCTTCCTCGCTCGAATCCTTCAACTTTTTTAATTTGTGCCAAAGACTCTTTACGTGGATGACCACCTAATGCGGGTGTCGGACTAAGTGCGTAAGCAAGTTCGAGCACAGAAACTTTAGGTTCACTGAGTCGGCCAGATATTTCGGTACCTAAGTGTTGAACATTGGCAACTTCGACAATTGATGGTTCGGGTTGCCAGTCAAGATATGAACACCACGGCAAAAGAGTGTCATGCACCATGTCAATCACGATTCGATGCTCAAGTTGATTTTTAGTGCTGGCGATCAGTTCGATGGCGAGTTGATGGTCGGTCTCGGGGTCGCCAGTTCTGGCAACTGTGCCAGCAAGCGGGTGACTTCGAACATCTTGACCATTCACAGCAATCAGCAGTTCAGGTGAGGCGCCGATCAGGCCATCAATCAGATATCTATAACTAGAACCAAAATTTGATTTAAGTTGAAGCAAAATTGCGTGCACATTAAATGGCGAATCTGTTTCAACAAAAATATCGCGAGCAATTACCGCCTTGGCGATTTCGCCATTTAATACTGCTGTGCGAGTTAATCGCACGGCCTCTAAATAATGCTCAATTGAGACACCGGGCCGAACAGAGAATTTCGCCGGATCTGTCTTTTGTGTTGCAGGTTCAGAAAAGTCGAACACGGCATCGTCAATTAATGTGACCCATTGTTCAGAGTTGGCATTTTTGCCAAACACAGCGCTAGGAATTACAAACTCATGCGGGTTGCTGCTTTCAAAAGGGATGCAACCAATAGCAATTGGTCCAACATTTGAGATTCCAGAGAGGTTCTCGTGAGCAATGTTTTGCAGAAACTCGATTGTCTGATTCGATTCGATTCGAGCGGCAACCCCGCGACCCGCGACTCCGACCCCGTCACGAACAAATAAGTACCCGTCACCTCGGGCGAAATTGTTTAGATCAAGTTGTTTATCTGTGAAATGTGAGAGCGATCGGGTGACAGCGCGCATTTACTAATTTCGAGTAGCCAAGAGCAATTGGGTCAAGCCGCCAGACAGTTGAAAATGTACCGCATCCGAAAAACCCGCGCGCTTGAGCATTGCTACAAGTTCGTCGCTGGGTGGAAGATAGGCAACGCTGCGAGGTAGATATTTATAAGCGGCACGGTTCGAAAGCAGACCACCAATAATTGGCACAATTTTGCCGAAGTAGATCGAATTGCCCCAGCGAATCAAACGGTTTGATGGTCGTCCTACATCTAGTAGAGCGATTCGTCCTTGTTGTCGAGTTACGCGCGCAAGCTCAGCAAAAAATTGTTCTAGATTTTCGAGGTTACGTAATGCGAAACCACAAGTGACACCGTCAACGCAAGCATTTGGCATTGGTAGTCGCAGAATATCGGCTTGGCTTCGGGGTGCTCCACTGCGATCTTTACTCAACATGCCAAACGAAATATCCATTGATATTGGTTTGTAATCTTGTTTGGTTAGTTCAGTGCAAAGATCGCCCGTACCACTTGCAAGATCAATAATTCGCGACCCGCTTGGTAGTTGCAAAGATCTAACAGTAATTCTGCGCCAACGAACGTCTAAGCGAAATGTCATCAGTCGATTGACAATGTCGTATCGCGGTGCGATCGCGTCAAACATCTCGCGAACTGCTTTTACCTTTTCGTCTCCTCGAGGAAGATCAGTTCTGTCCCAACTAGGTCGTGCGTTAGTCGGCGAGTTCACGGTTTGTAGGCTACGCCGAGCAATGATGGTGCGCCAGTGGTGGAGTTGCATATGCGATCTGTCATAATTTGGCTATGCATTTGATTACATTTAATTGCATTTCTTGTTTGTGAAAGGCGCCACGCGTGATTGATTTTTCGTTTCCACCAGAGATAGAAGAGGTTCGTCTCAAAGTCCGAGATTTCATGGACACTCAAGTGCGTCCCGCATGGGAAGCCACCGATGAAAAAGATCGTTCATCAGTAGTACGCACGATCGTAAAACTTCGGGCACAAGCACGCGACGAATGGAATCTTTGGCTTCCGCATATGCCTAAAGAATGGGGCGGAATGGGTCTTGGTCCAACTGCAATGGCTGCTGTATCTGCCGAAGCCGCCAAAGTCAGCATCGGACCGTTTGTATTAAACGCGCAAGCACCAGATGAAGGCAATCAACACACACTGTTGCACTGGGCAACTGATGAGCAGAAAGAAAAATATTTACGTCCTCTGTGTCAGGGCACAGCACGAAGTTGTTTTGCGATGACCGAACCAGAAGTTGCCGGAAGTGATCCGACTTTGATTCAAACTCGCGCATATCAAGACGGAGATGAATGGGTGATAAATGGTCACAAATGGTTTATCTCTGGAGCACGAGGTGCGCAGTTTGCATTATTGGTTGCACGAACAGAAGATGACCCCGATTTGCCCCAAGCCGCAAACTCGTGTTTCATTATCGATCTTCCGAGTGAAGGTTTCAATATTGTCCGAGATGTTGAAACTATGTCTGGTGGACACAACCATTGTGAAATATTGATTGAAGATTTGCGAGTGCCAGCAAAAAATATGCTGGGCGGACGTGGTCAAGGACATTTGCTGGGTCAATACCGACTCGGACCAGCGCGGTTGGCACACTGCATGCGTTGGATTGGTCAAGCAGAGATTGCGCTCGACATGATGGTTGATCGCGCTCTGAAGCGTTATTCACACGGTTCGATACTCGCCGAGAAACAGGGCATTCAATGGCTGATTGCAGATTCTTCAATGGAGTTATATCAGTGCAAGTTGATGGTGCTTCATGCGGCGTACAAAATCGAGCACGGTCAACCGTTCACATCTGAAGTCTCGATGGCCAAACATTTCGTTGCTAATAGTTTGTGGAGAATAATTGATCGGGCCATTCAGGTGCACGGCGCACTTGGTTATTCGACCGACACGCCATTGGCGCATATGTTGCAGCAAGCGCGATGGAGTCGATTCGCAGACGGTGCCGATGAAATTCATCAGATGAGAATCGCGCAACGAACAATTGCGGCGTACAAAGATCATGGTTCAACTAAAAAGGCAACTGGTGATTTGCCGCTATGAACGCGAACGAAAAACAGCACATCACGTTCGGCGTATTTATTCCTCAGGGTTGGAAGATGGAGTTAGCCACGATTCCAGAACCTGTAGCTAAATGGAACAAGGCAGTCGAAGTAGCGCAACTCGCGGAAAAGCTTGGATACGACTCGATTTGGGTATACGACCATTTTCACAATGTGCCTAGACCCGCACACGAAGCAGTATTTGAGTGCTGGACAGTAATCGCAGCGATCAGCCAACGGACAACAAAAATTCGTCTGGGACAAATGGTCGGATGCAATCTTTATCGTCAACCAAGTTTGTTGGCGAAAATAACTTCAACAATTGATGTCATCTCTGGTGGTCGACTTGATTGGGGCATAGGCGCTGGTTGGTATGAAAATGAGTGTCGCGGTTACGGATATGACTTTCCCGAACCCAAAGTGCGCATCGCAATGTTGCGTGAGTGTGTAGAGGTGGTTCGCTCGATGTGGACTGAAGAAGAAACAAACTATGACGGCAAGTACTACAAATTGGTTCGCGGAAATTGTGATCCGAAACCGTTACAGAAACCGCATCCTCCGATTTGGATTGGTGGCGGAGGAGAACAATTAACTTTGCGTGTTGTTGCTCGTTATGCCGACTATTCAAATTTCGGTGGAAGTCTTGAAGAGTTTGCTCGTAAACGTGAAATTTTAAAGGGCCATTGCTTGGCTGTTGGACGCGACGAATCAGAGATTCGTAAAACTTGGTCGCCTGATGTTTTCATTCGACGAACAGAAAAAGAACTTAAAGCGCAAGGCACAAGAAGTTTGAGAGGTGAACCGTTTGACAGTTGGCAGCAAGGCAACTTAGTAGGTACGGTCGAGCAAGTATGCGAAAAAGTTCAGAATTATATTGACCTGGGTTGTACTGGGTTTATCCCGTGGTGTGCTGATTATCCAAGTACTGAGACTGTCGAACTGTTCGCTGAGGTGATGAACAATTTCAGATGAGTTATGCGCGCCGCGCTTTAGTTATTTATAAGTAGTAACGAAAGACAACTTCGGCAACACAAGATGGTTTTTTAGCGTTCTCAACTTCGAAAGTTGTTTCGAGAGTTACTTGCACTCCACCAGTCACATCTTCTACCGAAAGAAGTTTGACACCTGCACGAAGTTTTGAACCGACGGGTACTGGCGATGGAAACCGAACTTTGTTTGTGCCGTAGTTGACACCCATCGCCACACCTTCAACACCAAATATTTGCGGCAGAAATACTGGCCCGAGCGACAAAGTTAAATAGCCGTGTGCGATTGGTCCACCAAATGGTCCGGCCTTCGCACGCTCAATGTCGATGTGAATCCATTGGTGATCACCGGTCGCATCGGCGAATCGATTCACTTGATCTTGAGTGATAGTCAGATAGTCGGAATAGCCAAGATGGCTGCCGACTTTTGATTTGAGTTCTTCTACACCTTTGATAATGAGTCTTGTCATGTCTCTAGTGTGGCAGATTGACTCGTGATCTAGTTAGTTAGCGATACCAGATGCGTTGGTGTTCTCGGCTTTGTGTGTGCAATAGCAAAGCGCACAATGCGACTTCAAAAATTAGGCTGATGGTACTGCCACCACTGATTTTGCTATAGAGACTGATCGTCCCACCCATTGAATTTGCTAGGTCGCTATACGCCCAGTAACGCAACACGAATGGTGAAAATGCGGCGGCAATGCCAAACTTGTAGCCAAGTTTGCGGTCATTGGCCATTAACAATCCACCGAAGGCATGTAATCCAACGACGGCGAGTCCAAAAAATAAACCAAACCAATATCGGGACCGAAGGTAGCCGAGGTAGTCGGTCTGATCGATCACGCTTACCAACGCGAAGAATCCGTTTAGGTACAGCAACATCGTGGAGATCTGCAAAGTTTGAGGTTGCATTCGATCGAACCATTTTCGCCAATCAATATTTAGCATGAATCAAGTTTGGCAGATGAGAGTTGTATAACTCGGTAGCCTCACAGCATGCGTGTCGCCTTCGTTTCGCTCGTCGGCAGACCAAACGTCGGAAAATCAACCTTGCTGAATGCCCTAATCGGCAAAAAAATTAGCATCGTTTCAGACAAGCCTCAGACAACGAGAACTCGTGTGCGAGGCATCGTGACGACTGCAGATACGCAGCTTGTATTTGTGGACACACCTGGTTTGCATAAGGCAACGACCGCGCTCGGCGAGCGAGTCAATGCAACGGCTCTCGAGTCAATGCGTGATGTGGATGTTGTTTGTTTAGTTTTAGATGCGACGCAAACAGTAGGCACTGGTGATAAATGGGTTAGTGAGCAACTTGATGTCAGCAAAGCGATCATTATTTTAAATAAAACTGATGCTGTTTCGCCAGCAAAAGTGATGGCTCAGTTGTCGGCCGCATCTGCCTTTGGCGCCGCAGAATATTTTCCAGTTTCGGCAAAGACCGGCGAAGGTTTAGACGTGCTTCTGGCTGCCTTAACTGCGCGCGCAACTGACGGCGAAGCGATGTTTCCTTCTGAGATGGTTTCTGAAACTCCACAAGCGCAGTGGATAGCAGAACTCGTACGTGAGCAGTTGTTGGCGGTAACTCGCGACGAACTGCCATATTCGATTGCGACTCGCGTGACAGAGTGGGAGTGGCCACGTGTTAGATGCGAAATAATTGTAGAGCGTGAAAGTCAAAAAGGTATGGTGATTGGCAAATCTGGAAGTGTTCTTAAATCTGTTGGCATCGAAGTTCGAAAGCAAATGCCAGAGGGTGCATTTTTAGAATTGTTTGTCGTAGTCGACAAAGATTGGCAACACCGCGCAGAACGCGTCGAACGCCTTGGCTATTGATAAATCGTGCGTGTAGGTTGCTGAGATTAAAAATAATCAACACTAGTATTTGGGTGATGTTTAATTCTCGTAAGTTGGGATAATCCGATGGCTTTCATAATCCCAAAACCATTTAAAGCTAATAAAACTTTGCTAAGCCATTCTTGTTTATTTGGTTTTCTCTCCTTGGTATATGTCGTTCTATTTTCGCGGAATACAGACCTCATGCCGATGGATGCTCAATTTAATTCAACTCTGTCTAATTATCATTTAAGCCAGACGGGTCGCGCTCTGGGACTTAAATCAGATTTTCTGTTCGGCTCTGGGACGATGCAGTGGGGTTACCTTTTTTGGCTTGAGCCGACATCAGTGATTGGATCGTTTTTTAGTAATACCTATAATCAAGTATTTGTAGCAGTAGTGATGTCGCTACTGCTTTTTATTCTGACAAATTTAGTTTTGAAGAGTTACGGCCAAACCCAAACTGAGTGTTTGATCGCCGCATATTTTATTTCGATTAGCTCAATTTGGGGATATTCAATCTCGATAGTCGACAATGATCTCTTTGCGCACGTGCCACAATATGCCTCGCTTCTCTCAGTAATGCTTTTGATGCTAATTGGCTTTAGCCATATCGGAAAAGGCAAATATTCTTCGTCAATATTTTTGTCAATTGGATTGACGTTGGGTGCAGTTTTTGCGATTATGGTCTTTCCGCAAATAATTGTTACCGCGGCACCGCTGATAATTGCCATGGTGGGTGGATCAATGTTGTGGCTTTTATTTGCTCGAGAGTTCAAGGTTCTATTTCAACGAGTGATTGCAATAATTGTCATCGGGCTTTTTGTCTGGGGAGTCGGAGCCGTTTCTTTTCTTTCAGGTTTTTATAGAAATACTGCTGCGGCAGAAATCCCAATCACTCAGTTTAATCCGCCCGATGTATCCCATCTTTTTCGATTTCTTTTTGAGTCATACTTTCCTTCGCCTTCATCGTCAGGTGGACATGGATTTCAGTATCTGTCTTTTGCTCTCTTGGTGATCTATATTCTTCGTGGTTTTAAGCGAGCAGACTTTCGCACGCAAATTTGGTTTTCGACATTAACTGGTGCTGTTTGTGTTTTGTGTTATCGCCTATATCAATCTCAGTGGTTATTTGAACGCGGACCGAATCATAATTACTTAGTTTGGTTGATGGGGCCTCTGTATGCAGCGGGTATGGCTGCAGTGTTTATCGACATTGTTCGATCGGCGATAGACAAACTTGAGTCACAAAATATTAGTAATTTTCTGAAATCTTCAAAATCTAAATTATTTCTAATCCCTGCCCTCGCCGTTCTAGTAGTTATCTCACCGCTTTCATCTATTTACTTTGTCTCCGACGAACCACAGGCTGTCGCCCTTAATTCACTCAAAGCTCAACCGCTTTTAGTCGAAAATTTGTCGATTGCGAATAATAAACAATTTCGTGGTCGAGCAGTTTATATAGACCAAGAATCCGAATTTGCTGCAAACATCAGCGATCGAATTCCATTGCTAAATGATTATTCACACAATATGACTCCGTATGCATATAAATTCTACGAAGCATTTTTCTTTGACTCAGCTATCACACAGCGTAGAAATCATTTTGTATTCTCTATGAAAAATATAGATCTGTACAGTCTTTTAGGAGTAAAGTTTTTTGTCGCCAAGTCGGGTGGTAGTTGGC
>JAEMRY010000079.1 GCA_016463105.1 Ilumatobacteraceae bacterium
TAGCGAATTACTGAGTCAAGCAATACTCTTGGTGCGTCATGCAATGCAGCTGTCGCTTTTGAAGTTGGCAGTTTGTTGCACTCAGTTTCAGCGATTGCAACATATTCGCGGGCAGTTTCGATAGCACTTGCAACACCAGAGTTAGTGCGGACAATCTGCAGCGCTTTATCTCGCTCATTGCCCGTGAATGGCCGACCTAATAGATCACGCAGTTCAATTGCGTCAGTCGAATCAGAAGTCAGAGTCAATAAAACCGGAAGTGTGTAGACACCTTCCTCCATGTCATGTCCTGCGCGTTTGCCAAGTTCATCGTCGGTAGCGATTACATCCAAAATGTCGTCAACGATTTGAAACACCATGCCGTATGCCGCACCATAGTTTGTTAAGGCTTCAACTTCGGCGCGATCATGACCTGCGACAATCGCACCGATGCGTGCAGAACTTGAAAATAGCGATGCTGTTTTTCCTTCAATGCTCACAAGATACGAAGGCACCGACCGCGAAACGTCAAACGCCTTGGTTAACTCTTCGATCTGACCTTCACAAAGTCTGCCGATTGTTTGTGCCAACAGAGTTGCAACTTCGGTACCAAGCGCGGCCGCAAGTTCTGATGCCTTAGCCAATAAAAAGTCTCCTGCGAGAATCGCTTGAAGGTTTCCCCAACGCGCGCTTACCGTTTCGACTCCACGGCGTGTGGCTGCTTCATCCATAACGTCGTCGTGATAAAGCGAACCAAGATGTACAAGTTCGCAAGCGATACCACCTTGGATTACTTCGTCACTGACTGCTTTGTCATTACCAACAGCAGCGGCGGCAATTGCCATCACCGGACGCAAACGTTTTCCGCCAGCGAGGATTAAATGTGCGGCGAGTTCATTGAGATGCGAGTCTCGAGTTCTAACTGCGCGAAGCAAAGCCGATTGGACACGTACGCCATCGGCATCCATGAACGGCAACGAAAGTAGCGGCGAAGAAACTGCCATAACCACAGGCTAGGCAAGATGGCTTGTGAAAATACGAACGAAGCGTCACGCGTCACACAACTAAATCACAAATGATTATGCATCACAAACCCACGCACTCTCACCGATACACTTTAGAAAAGCTCAAATGACGCACAAGGCGGTCAGAATTGTTCGAACGGTTTACAGATAGGGCCCGCAGGGTCGTGGTTCTCGCCCAAGAAGAAGCCCGCCTGCTCAATCACTCATACATTGGTACTGAGCATATTTTGCTTGGACTGATTCACGAAGGTGAAGGTGTTGCAGCCAAAGGTCTCGAAGCACTCGGTATTTCACTTGAGGCTGTGCGTGCGCAAGTCGAAGAGATAATCGGCCAAGGCGGATCATCTCCATCTGGTCACATTCCGTTTACACCACGAGCGAAAAAAGTTCTTGAACTCTCTTTGCGTGAGGCACTTCAACTCGGGCACAACTACATCGGTACAGAACACATTTTGCTCGGCTTAATTCGAGAAGGCGAAGGAGTTGCGGCGCAAGTGCTTGTAAAACTTGGCGCTGATCTTGGTCGCGTTCGTCAACAAGTTATTCAGTTGCTGAGTGGATATCAAGGTCCTGGTGGCAAACCCGAAGGTGAAGCACCTGGCGCGAAAGATGCCCCACAAGAAAAGGGTGGCAGTCAGATTCTTGATCAGTTTGGCCGCAACCTCACTCAACTTGCTCGTGATAAAAAATTAGATCCAGTTATTGGTCGACAAAAAGAGATGGAACGCGTTATGCAGATTCTTTCTCGACGCACAAAAAATAATCCTGTCCTAATTGGTGAGCCTGGCGTTGGCAAAACCGCAATCGTCGAAGGCCTTGCTCAAAAAATCGTACAAAATGATGTGCCAGAAACATTAACCAACAAGCAGTTGTACACACTCGATCTCGGCGCACTCGTTGCCGGCAGTCGCTATCGCGGAGATTTTGAAGAACGACTTAAAAAAGTTTTGAAAGAAATAAAAACTCGTGGTGACATTATTTTGTTCATTGATGAGATTCACACACTTGTTGGTGCGGGTGCTGCAGAAGGCGCAATTGATGCTGCCTCAATTCTTAAGCCAATGCTCGCTCGTGGTGAACTTCAAACAATTGGCGCAACCACACTTGATGAGTTCCGCAAACATTTCGAAAAAGATGCCGCACTTGAGCGCCGTTTTCAACCGGTGAAGGTTGAAGAGCCATCGGTTGCCCACACAATCGAGATTCTCAAAGGTATTCGCGATAAATATGAGACTCATCACCGCGTAACAATCACCGACCAAGCACTCGTGGCTGCGGCCAACCTTGCTGATCGCTACATCGCTGACCGTTTCTTGCCCGACAAAGCAATCGACCTGATTGACGAGGCCGGCAGTCGTTTGCGAATTAAGCGTATGACTACACCGCCAGATCTAAAAGAGATCGAAAACAAAATCAACGACGTTCAAGAGTCAAAGAAAAAAGCCGTTGAAGAACAGCGCTTTGAAGAAGCTGGTCGCTTGCGCGATCAAGAACGTGCATTGCTTGAAGAGCGTTCACAAAAAGAAGTTGACGTTAAGGCACAAGGTATTGATTTGTTCGATGAAGTCAGTGAAGAATCAATCGCTGAAGTGCTGAGCATGTGGACAGGTATTCCAGTGTTCAAACTCACCGAAGAAGAGACCGCCAAATTGCTCAACATGGAAGGCGAACTGCACAAGCGAATTATCGGCCAAGAGAATGCGATCAAAGCCGTCAGCCAGAGTATTCGCCGCACTCGAGCCGGTCTAAAAGATCCAAAACGACCAAGTGGCTCGTTCATCTTCCTCGGACCAACCGGAGTTGGCAAAACTGAACTTGCAAAAACTCTCGCTGAATTTTTATTCGGAGATGAAGACGCGTTGATCGCGCTCGACATGAGCGAATACATGGAGAAACACACGGTCAGCCGACTTGTTGGTTCGCCTCCGGGATATGTGGGCTACGAAGAAGGCGGCCAGCTAACTGAAGCAGTACGTCGCAAGCCGTTTTCGGTGGTGTTATTTGATGAAATCGAAAAAGCGCACCCTGACGTATTCAACACGCTGTTGCAAATTCTTGAAGAAGGTCGCCTGACCGACGCTCAAGGTCGCAGCACAGACTTTAGAAACACTGTTCTGATCATGACATCCAACCTCGGCACGCAAGATCTGCGAAAAGCCAATGTTGGTTTTGGCAAAAATGATGCGGCGCTTTCTTATGCCCGCATGCAAGAAAAAGTAAACGAGGCTCTGAAGGTTCAATTCAAACCAGAGTTCCTCAATCGCATCGACGAAGTTATCGTCTTCCACGAACTTGCAATGTCTGAAGTTGTACAGATGGTCGACTTGATGAGCAAGCGTTTGATTAGCCAACTTGAAGGTCTAGGGCTCGGATTAGAACTTACAGAAGTGGCAAAGGCTCTTCTCGCCAAACGTGGCTATGACCCACAACTTGGTGCTCGACCGCTTCGACGCGCTCTGCAAAGATTTATTGAAGATCCACTTTCTGAGAAGTTGCTCCTCAAAGAGTTTCATGCTGGCGAAATAATCGTCATCGGCGTCGAAGACGACCCCGACAAAAAAGACGAGCAGAGATTTACTTTTAGTGCTGTTGAAGGTTTCGTGCCTCCGAGTGCAGTAGTTCTCGCTGGCGCCGGCGACGCAACTCCGTCCACAACCGAGTGAGCAATAGCGTGCACAGCGCGCGTCATCGACTCGCCTACTTGCGAGCAATGCTTGGTGTTTTAGCAATAATGACTCTCGCCGCATGCCGAGTTGACGCTGTCGTCACTTTAGATGTTGGCCAAAACGGTGCTGGCACAATAACCATAAATATGATCGCTGACAAAGAAGTTATCGATCAAACACCAAACTTAACTTCTGATCTGCGATTTGCAGATGCACAATCTGCCGGATGGATCGTGACTGGCCCAGATGCCACCGCTGATGGTGGTGCGCAAGTTTCAATAAGTCATGGCTTTAGCAACGATGCTCAAGCAACAACATTGCTTTCGCAACTCAGTGGTATCTTCGGACCGTTCAAACAGATGACACTCGCGCGTTCGGGCAAAGATACTGATTCGACTTTCAATCTAGATGGCATCTTGCAAGTTGACGGTGGTCTGGCTGCATTTGCTGACCCGGCCCTATTAAAAACTCTTGGTGCTGAACCATTCGCGATAAATCTCAAACAAGCAGAATTAGATCTTGGTAAAGCAATGACTCTTGATTTCGTCGCTACTCTGCCAGGAGAAATCGAGCAGACCACTGGCACTGCAACACAAAACACTGTTAGGTGGCGAGTTCCTCTTGACGGCAGTACTCAAGCACTCACGACAACCTCACGAAATACTGCAGTGAAAGCAACCGTAGCCATACTCGTGTCTGGATTATTTAAATTTCTTCTCGCCGTTTGGCTAATCGGTATGGCGGTAGTGATCGCAATTGTTGCAATCAAACGAAAAGGTGCTCTGCGCACACCCACCGAATAATGTTTAACGCGAGATGGTAAAACTTCGCACCGTATATCGATGCACCGATTGTGGTGTTGCTTACCCAAAATGGGCTGGTCGATGTGGTGCGTGTGGCGCATGGAACAGCCTCGTTGAAGATGTCGAAGGTGACGAAGAATTAATTTCGATTGCGACTGGCATGGCGCTCGTGCCACCAGGTGAGCCAAAACCAATTGACGCATTAGACGCAAAAATCTCCAAACCTAAATCAACTGGCGTCGAAGAATTAGACCGAGTATTGGGTGGTGGTTTGGTGCCTGGGTCAGTGACTCTGTTGGGCGGCGAACCTGGCATCGGAAAGTCAACTTTGCTGTTGCAATTACTGGCTACATGGTCCGGAAAAACTCTTTATGTAACTGCTGAAGAATCAGCGCAACAGGTTCGGTTGCGTGCCGAACGACTCGACGCGATCAAACCAGATTTATGGCTTGTTGCAGAAATGTCGCTGACGAACATTGTCAATGCAATTGACCAAGTGAAACCACAACTCGTAATTATTGACAGCATTCAGGCAATTGCTGATCCACAGTTAAATTCTGCACCAGGTTCGGTGTCTCAAGTTCGCGGTTGTGCACACCGACTTGTGCAAGAGGCAAAGGCCCGCGATTTGCCCATAGTTTTGGTTGGGCATGTAACTAAAGACGGCGGGCTTGCCGGGCCACGAGTTCTTGAACACGTCGTTGACACCGTGCTGTCATTTGAAGGCGAACGTCATCACGCATTGCGATTGTTGCGTGCCGTCAAACATCGATTTGGCTCAACAAACGAACTTGGATTATTCGAAATGACCGAGTCAGGTTTGCGCAGCGTGCCAGATGCCAGCAAATTATTTTTAGCCGACCGTCGGTCAGGTGTGCCTGGATCAATTGTCGTGCCAGCGCTTGAAGGTCACCGACCTTTACTTATTGAAGTACAAGCGTTGACGAATCTTTCGCCATCACACGTTTCACCACGTCGCTCGGCTCAAGGTGTTGATGCTGGTCGTCTGGCAATGTTGTTGGCCGTGCTCGAACGTCGAGCAAATATAAATCTTTCACAACACGAAGTGTTCGTTTCGGTTGTTGGTGGTGTCAAACTCGGCGAGCCAGGTGCCGATCTTGGTGTTTGTCTGGCTCTCGTTTCAGCGGCAACAGATAAACCGCTCGCCGAGAACTTAGTTGCCTGCGGTGAGGTTGGTTTGGCTGGCGAATTGCGTCAAGCCAGCAACACCGTTCGCCGATTAACTGAGGCTGCACGACTTGGTTTCACACGGGCGATCATTCCTGCAAGTAGCGCCGTCGATATAAAAATTTCTGGCATCAAACTTGAACCAGCACACACAGTTGCCGAAGCTTTATTGCTCGCTGGTTTAGCAATCAAGTAGCG
>JAEMRY010000080.1:0-2414 GCA_016463105.1 Ilumatobacteraceae bacterium
AACCGTTTATTACAGAGACTTGGGTCACCCAATATCGACACAGTATCTGGAGTCTTCGGTTTATGGAAAGAACTAGTCGGCGAACAGGTCGCGCAACATGTATCACCCGTCAAACTCGACCGAGGGCGACTGTTGATCGAGGTAGACGACCCTGCTTGGTCAACACATATGAAGTTTCTTGAGCGTGACATTTGCACAACTTTGAGTCACTTCACTGGGACCACAATTAGTGGAATAGATGTGCGAGTGAAATCAGGTCGCGCGAACAGTTAGAGAGTAGAATAATTGTGCCTGTTTAGGGGTATTTCTAAAACTTAAATCGGCCCAAAAATCACTCAAAAATCCAGTTGAAAGTCGCTCAAAAAGGTGTCGAAAAAATGGCAGTAACGAAAGCTAAAACTACGACAGGTACTGCTTCTGCAAAGACTGGAGCCGCTTCTTATGAGGCCAAAGATATTCAAGTTCTTGAAGGACTTGATCCTGTTCGAAAACGCCCCGGAATGTACATCGGGTCAACTGGGTTAAACGGATTACATCACTTAATTTGGGAAGTTGTTGACAACTCTGTTGATGAAGCAATGGCTGGATACTGCACTCGAATCACAGTCACGTTGCAAGAAGACGGTTCGTGTTCTGTACACGACAACGGTCGCGGAATTCCTGTTGATCCTTATCCCTCTGGTCCGCACAAAGGCAAAAGTGCGCTCGAAGTTGTGCTCACAGTTTTGCACGCCGGTGGAAAGTTCGGTGGTGACGGTTACAAAGTTTCTGGTGGGTTACATGGTGTTGGTGTGAGTGTTGTCAACGCATTATCAAAACGTCTTGTCGCAGAAATTGATCGTGATGGCACAAGATTTCGTCAAGAGTTCCTTGACGGCGGAAAACCAAAATCAAAAATTCAAAAACAAGGTGCGTCACCAGCAAAAACTGCGACGGGCACAACAATTAGTTTTTGGCCAGACCCTGAAGTATTTTCTTCAGAAGGTGTCGAATTTGTGGCGCGAACCGTCATTGAGCGAATGCAAACAATCGCATTTCTTAATCGCAACCTAGAAGTAATTTTTGAAGATAAACGCCCCGACAAAAAAGACAAGATTACATACCAATACAAAGGCGGAATCGTTGATTTTGTCAAACACCTGAATGTTTCTCGTGAGGCTTTATTCAATAAAGTTGCACAATACGAAGCCAGCGAAGACGATCAAACTTTAGAGATTGCAATGCAATGGAATACCGGCTATTACGAGGGCATTTATGGCTATGCGAACGGCATTTCGACCGTTGAGGGCGGCATGCATGTTGAAGGTTTTAAGACTGCACTTACGTCAGTAGTTAATAAATACGCCAGGTCAACAAATATTCTCAAAGAAAAAGATGAGAACCTTCTTGGTGAAGATATTCGCGAAGGTATCACCGCGATCATCACGGTCAAGTTGCGTGAGCCGCAATTTGAAGGACAAACAAAAGCAAAACTTGGCAACGTTTCGATTCGCTCATTTGTGCAAAAAGAAACCAACACGAAACTCGAAGAGTGGATGCTCGAAAATCCGACCGAAGCAAATCGAATTGTCAAAAAAGCGGTTGCCGCAGCTCAGGCACGTATTGCTGCAAAAAATGCACGCAATGCAGTGCGCAGAAAAACCGCCCTGTCCGGCGCCGGAATGCCCGACAAACTTAAAGATTGCCAGAGTGGCAACCCTGCCGAGAGTGAACTATTTATAGTTGAAGGAGATTCTGCTGGTGGCACTGCTGTTGACGCACGTGATCCACAAACGCAAGCAATCTTGCCGATCCGCGGAAAGATTCTCAATGTTGAACGTGCTCGTCTTGACAAAATGTTGAAAAACACCGAAGTACAAGCGCTAATCACGGCGATCGGTGGCGGCGTTGGCAACGACGAATTCGCGGCAGATAAAGCCCGTTATCACAAGGTGATTATCTTGGCTGACGCAGATGTTGATGGCAGTCACATTCGAACACTGCTCTTAACTTTTTTCTATCGTCAGATGCGACCAATGGTCGAGAGCGGTTTTATTTATATTGCTCAACCACCTTTGTTCTCTACCGAAGTCGGCAAAGAAAAAACTTACCTAAAAGATGAATCAGCCAAAGAGCGTTTTCTTGCAGCCAACCCAAACCACAAGAAAGAGTTTCAGCGCTTAAAAGGCCTAGGCGAAATGGATTGGCAAGAACTTCGCAGCACAACAATGGATTCTGGTACAAGAACCCTGTTACAGGTCAATGTTGAAGAAGCAGCCGAGGCCGAAAATGTTATGAGTGTGTTGATGGGCGACGATGTTGAAAGCCGTAAAGCCTTTATCCAAAAAAATGCACGCGATGTGCGCAACCTTGATTTTTAATGACTATTAGAACTGTTAAATAGGACGACACAAATATGGCCGCAAAAAAACCAG
>JAEMRY010000080.1:2514-5841 GCA_016463105.1 Ilumatobacteraceae bacterium
CGTTAGCACCAACCGAAAGTGTGCAACCAGTGCAATTGCAAGACGAGATGGAGCGTTCGTTTTTAGATTATGCAATGTCGGTAATCATGTCTCGCGCTTTGCCAGATGTGCGAGATGGGCTCAAGCCAGTCCACCGTCGAATTATCTGGGACATGCACCAACAAGGTTTTCGTCCAGATCGGCCTTTCGTCAAGTGCGCACGTGTCACTGGCGACACGATGGCTCGATATCACCCGCACGGCGACGGAGCAATTTACGACGCACTCGTGCGCATGGCTCAACCGTTTTCGCTGCGACATCCATTAATTGATTTTCACGGCAACTATGGTTCTCCAGACTTTGGTCCGGCTGCGAGTCGTTATACAGAATCGCGGTTACATCCACTAGCGATGCAATTGCTTGCCGACATCGACGAAGACACGGTTGATTTAATTGCTAATTACGACGGCACGTCAGAAGAACCATCGGTGTTGCCGGCGAGGTTTCCAAACTTGCTTGTTAACGGTTCGCAAGGCATCGCAGTTGGTATGGCCACAAGTATTCCGCCACACAATCTTGGTGAAGTTGTAGATGCAACGTTGCACCTCATCGACAACCCCGAGGCTTCAATTGCCGACTTAATGAAATTTGTCAAAGGACCAGACTTTCCGACAGGTGGTTTAATTCTGGGTCGCAGTGGCATCAACGATGCATACAAAACTGGTCGTGGCAGCATCAAAATGCGCGCCAAAGTTGCGATTGAAGAAGGCCAACGCAATCAGATGCGCATTGTTGTTACCGAGTTGCCATATCAAGCAAGTTGCTCGGCGATTGCCGCACGAATTCAAGAACTCGTTGACGGTGGAGACCTTGACGGCATTGCTGATGTCAACGACAACTCATCAGGTGGCGAAACAAATTTAATCATCACACTTAAGCGCGACGCAAATTCAAACGTAGTAATGAACAATTTGTTCAAATTGACAACACTGCAAACGAGTTTTCCTGTGAACATGGTGGCTTTGGTTGACGGTGTGCCGCGCACGGTCAATCTTCGAGATGCGCTTCAAGGCTATGTACGTCACCAAATTGACGTAATTACGCGACGCAGCAAATATCGTCTGGCGAAAGCGCAAGATCGTGGTCATATTCTTGAAGGTCGTCTCAAAGCACTCAACGTAATTGATGCTGTGATCAAAGTTATTCGGGGCAGTGAAGACGGAAACGCAGCCAAAGCAGCTTTGATGGGCAAGCAGTTTGAGTTCAGCGAACGTCAAGCAATCGATATTTTAGATATGCAACTTCGACAACTAACACGATTGTCACGAATTGATCTTGAAACAGAACAAAAAGATGTTCAGGCCCGAATCAAAGAATTGAAATCAATCTTGGCCGACGACAAGAAGTTGCGTGCCGTAATTTCTAAAGAACTTAGTGCTGTTCGTGAAACATTCGCCACTGATCGTGTCTGCAAAATCACAGCAGATGTCGGTGAGATGAGCGTTGAAGATTTAGTAGAAGATAAAGAACTTGTAGTCGTAATGACACAGGCGCAATACGTCAAATCAGTGACGGCAGATTCGTTTAGATCACAAGGTCGTGGCGGTCGTGGCGTATCCGGGGCGAAAATGAAGGATGCCGACATTGTGCGCAACGTTATTTTTACAACTGCTCACGCTTATCTGTTGTTCTTTTCTAACCGCGGTCGCGTATATCGGTTACGAGCGCTAGATATTCCTGAACGTGAACGCACGGCCAAAGGTATGCCGATTGTTAATTTGCTTCCATTGCAGGCCGGCGAAACAATCCAGGCAATTATTGATACGCGCGAGTTTCCAGGCACGAGATATTTATTCTTTGTTTCAAAACAAGGTCAAGTCAAAAAAACCGCCTTCAACGAATACGATTCGTCACGTCGTGACGGTTTAATCGCCTTGAAGTTGCGACCAAAAGACGAACTCGTACGAGTGATCGAAACCAGTGGATCAGATGACGTATTTATTGTCAGTGGTGGCGGTCAAACAATTCGATTCTCAGAAAAGCAAGTTCGTCCAATGGGTCGTTCTGCAGCCGGTGTTCGAGGCATGCGACTTCGTGCTGGCGATGAAGTTGTTTCAATGGATGTTGCCAAAGACGACAGATCAATTCTTTTGGTCACCGAATCCGGATACGGAAAACGCACACAACTCAGCAATTTCACTCGCAAAGGTCGCGGCGGAATGGGCATGATCGGCATCAAACTCACCGGCAAAAAAGGTCGAGTAGTTGCAGCATTTATGGTTGGTATCGATGACGAAATTGTTGCCGTGTCTTCTGCGGGCACAACAATTCGAACTCCAGTTAAAGAGATTTCTAGCCAAGGTCGTGCCGCCACTGGCGTGCGCGTGATGAGCCTTGGCGCAGGACAAGTGGTTGCATCTGTTGCACCTATCTTGGCCAGCGACGAAGCTTAATTATTTTCGCTAAAAAAGTTCTTAGCAAACATGAAAACGGTTCGGCCGTTTTATTCGTTGTGGTTGCGCTTGCTGCAACATCTCTAGTACTCGTTGGTCTAGCAAATTCAATAACAACGATTATTGATGCACAGCGAGCGCAACTTGCAGCAGATTCAGCAGCATTGGCGTGTGTTATTTATGGACAAGATTCAGCACAGCAAGCAACAAACCAAAACGGCGCCGAACTAGTTAGCGTCATAGTTACAGTCGATCAATGCCAAGTAACCGCTAGTTATCACGAGGTCGTGCGTACTGCTTTTGCTCTGACTAGTCGTGGTGAAGATCTGCGTACACTGCAATAATGAGTTCTGAACCAGTCGTCCCCGAACTAGATCGTTTAAAACGTAAGTTGCGCGTCACTAAAGATCAAAGCAGTGCAGGCAAACCACGGGTGCGTCGAGTTACGCGTGTTATTCGAGACATTGATCCATGGTCGGTGTTTAAGGTTGGTTTGGCTTTTCACCTTGTTTTGTATTTTGTTGTCTTGATCTCACTCGTGTTGATCTGGAATGTTGCCAAGTCAACAGGCACTGTTGACAATGTCGAAAACTTTATGGAGTCGTTTGGTTGGGAAACATTCAAGTTTGATGGCGGCAAAATTTTTAGCAGCCTTTGGGTTTTAGGGCTTTTCGTGGTGATTTTGTATACCGGACTTTGGGTACTGGCGGCAACGATATTCAACCTAATAACCGACCTTGTCGGTGGTGTTCGGGTAACTGTGCTTGAAGAAGAAGTACGAATTATCGCAGTTGAGGCTGGCGAAAAATCGCAGTAGCCTTTCAAGTCCCTCGTATCAAATCGGGGCTATAGCTCAGTTGGTTAGAGCGCATCCCTGATAAGGATGAGGTCACAA
>JAEMRY010000016.1:0-20426 GCA_016463105.1 Ilumatobacteraceae bacterium
ATTTGATAGCAATTTAACCGTGATATTACAAGAAAGGAGAGATTTCTAATGACGCAGAATACAAGGGAGAGCGCAGTAGTAACGCGTATCAACGAACTTGTCACACCGATCGTTAGTGATCTCGGCCTTGACCTCTACGACCTCGAATTCGTAAGCGGAGTAGTGCGCGTAGCCGTCGATACAAAATCTGGCATGCTCGGCGAAAATGGCCAACCGGCTGGAGTCGACCTAGAAAAGATTGGTCTGTTGACTCGTTTAATTTCACGCGAATTTGATCACAGCGAGCCGGTTCCGGGTCGATACACATTAGAAGTAACAAGTCCTGGTCTCGAACGCAATTTGCGTCTGCCACGACATTACATTCGCGAAGTTAACAAAATTATAAATGTCCGTTTAACTGCCCCACTTGAAACTGGCGGCGAGCGGCGCGTGCAAGGTTTGCTGATTAGCGCTGATGATCGAGAAATAACAGTGCGTAACTCAAGTGATGTCGAAATCAAAATCGGTTACGCGATGATCGACCGTGCACGAACAGTTTTCGAATGGAAGACAACTTCAAAAGAAGAAGCACGTCATCATTCTAAAAAGAAAATTGCGAAAACCGAAACTTCAACAACTAGTTCAAAAAACAGAGAGGCCAAGGCATCATGAGCAACATGGACATGGCAGAAGCACTAAGAATGCTTGCAGCAGACAGAGGATTAACTCTTGACGCACTTTTGCAAGTACTTGTCGAAGCGTTAGCAACGGCATACAAAAAGCGTCCTGGTTCGGCAGACGAAGTAATCGTCGGCGTAAACCCAGACAATATGGATATTACGTTTACCGCATACGACGTAAATGATGACGGTGAATGGATCAACGAGCGAGACGACACGCCAAAGAAAGAAGAACTTGGTCGAATCGCTGCGGTGACCTTTCGTCAGGTGATGAGTCAGCGAATTCGCGAAGTAGAGCGCGAGCGCAAATTTGAAGAATATGCAAACCGCGAAGGCGACATCGTCTCAGGAACGGTTCAAAAAACCGACACCCGATATACATTGCTCGACCTTGGTCGTGTCGAAGCACTCTTGCCACAAGCAGAGCAAGTGCTCGGCGAAACTCGCGAACCAAATGCGCGTCTCAAGGCATACATCGTTGAAGTGCGTCGCACACCAAAGGGCCCGCAGATTGTTGTCAGTCGCACGCACCCTGGTTTGATTATGCGATTGTTCGAAATGGAAGTTCCAGAAATCGCTGACCGCATTGTTGAGATTAAGTCATGTGCTCGCGAACCGGGTCAACGCACGAAAATTGCTGTGTGGTCGAACGATAAAGCAATCGACCCAGTCGGCGCTTGCGTTGGTGCTCGTGGTGGGCGAGTGCGAATGGTTGTCAACGAACTTCGTGGAGAAAAAGTTGACATTATTCCTTTCAGCGAAGATAAACGTGATTTCATTGCGAAAGCGATGTCGCCTGCAAAAGTTACAGAAGTGCGCTTGAGCCAAGACGGCACACAAGCCGACGTGATTGTGCCTGACTTTCAGTTATCACTAGCGATTGGCAAGATGGGCGTTAACGCAACACTTGCTGCACGACTTACTGGTGTGCGTATTGACATTAAGAGTGAGACTGAAGCCGCCGCTGAAGGAAACGGTGTTGTTCGTCGACCTGTTGAAGCAGCTGCAGAGTCTGCATATGCCGAAGGTGAATGGAAGACCAACACAGACACTGGCGCAATGGAGTGGCATGCAGCCGATGGATCAATTCTTAGCCAAGAGCAAGTCGCCGCACAATCTGGCGAATCAGCACAAGAATTGAAAGGCTAAACACTTTGCCAAAGGCCAAACGCGTTCACGAGATCGCTAAAGAACTCGGGATGACTAACGCCGAGGTTATTGACCTCAGCGGAAAACTTGGCATTGGTGTTAAGGGTCCGTCGTCGACAATTATCGATGCGCAGGCTGATCGAATTCGCAGTCGCGCTGACCGCGAGGGTTTGATTCGCGACACTCAACCAGAAGAAGTATCGGCAAAACCAGTTAAAAAAGCTGTTGCCAAAAAAGTTGATGGCACTGGTGTCGCAAAAAAAGCTGTCGCAAAAAAAGCTGCTGGCACTGGAGTCGCAAAAAAAGCTGTCGCCAAAAAAGTAGCTGCCGTCAAAGTTGAAGAAGTTAAAGCACCAACACCAGTTGTTGAAGCACCGGTTGCGCCGCGCGAGCCTGAGGCTGTTGCAAGTCGCGTAGTTTCATCCGCACAACCGCATCGAACTAGTGCAACAACGAGCACGCCGACACAACCTGTTCGACATATTCAACCGTTGCAACCACAACCAGTTCGTCAGCCATTACAACCAGCACCGCAAGCACCGGCGGCCCAAACTTCGCCAACAATGCCAGCCGTTCGACCAGCGCAACCAAATCGAGTTGGTGGTCCAACTGGTCCTGGTGGTCCACCGGCATCGCGTCCGATTCCGCCACCGCCAGGTTCTTCGCGTCCGATTCCGCCACCGCCAGTTGCACGCCGACCAGACAGTGGAGTAACTCGTCCACCGTTTAATCGTGCGGCACCTCGAAGTACTGCTCCGTCAACAAATGCTCGCACTGGTCGAATTCCTGCATCACAACTCGGTCGCGGACCTGCTGGTTCTGGTGGTCGAACTTCTCCTGACCGCTCGGCACCTGGTGGTCGACCTGGTGGTGCTGGTGGCCGACCTGGTGCACCAACTGGTGGACGCGGAACTGCGCTTGGTCGAAGTAGTCCAACTGGTCCTGGTGGTCGTCCGGCTGCGGGTCGTGGTCCTGGTGGTGGGCAACGTCGTAGTCCGCGTAAAAAAACTAGAGGGCAACGTCGCCAAGAATTTGAAGAGCAACTTCCGCAGACACCGACAAGTTATACGGCAAGCGCGAGCCCAGTACCTGAAGGCATCATTGTTATTGAGCGTGGCGGTTCGTCGCAAGAGTTCGCACCGAAATTAAATCGCACGGCGGCTGATGTTGTGCGATTCTTGCTTGAGCACGGCGAAATGGTTACTGCGACGATGACACTTGTCGACGAACAAATGGAACTCTTTGCAATTGAATGCGGTGCAGAAATCTTGCTCGTAGACCCGGGTCAACAAGAAGAACTTGAACTGCAAGCAATGTTTGATGACTCAGATGACGATGATCCAGAGTTGCAGGCCACTCGTCCGGCGATTATCACGATCATGGGACACGTTGACCATGGCAAAACAACTTTGCTTGACAAAATTCGAAATGCAAATGTAGTTGACGGTGAAGCCGGCGGAATCACTCAACACATTGGCGCATATCAAGTCGTAAAAGACGGCAAGACGATTACTTTTATTGACACCCCTGGTCACGCGGCGTTCACAAAGATGCGTGCTCGTGGTGCTGGTGTCACTGACATTGTTGTGCTCGTTGTGGCTGCTGACGACGGTGTGATGCCGCAAACAATTGAAGCGATTAATCACGCGCGAGTTGCCGAAGTGCCGATCGTTGTTGCAATTAATAAAATCGATAAAGCAAACGCCGATGTTCAGCGAGTTCTTGCTGGTCTTGCCGAACAACAATTGACACCAGAAGCATGGGGCGGAGACACGATTGTTGTTGAGATGTCGGCGCAAAGTGGCTTAGGTATTGACGACTTGCTTGAGCAACTTAATGTTGTTGCCGAAGTTGAAGAACTAACTGCCAACCCAACTGGCCGTGCCAAAGGTGTTGTGCTTGAAGGCCAACTTGATGTTGGTCGTGGACCAGTGGCAACAGTATTGGTCGACAAAGGAACGCTCAAAGTTGGCGATCCAATCGTTGCTGGTGCCGCATGGGGCAAAGTTCGTGCACTGATCAACGATCGTGGCGAGCAAGTCAAAGAAGTCGGGCCATCTACACCTGTGCGCGTGCTTGGATTATCGGCAGTGCCTGGTGCTGGCGAAGAATTTAGGTCTGCTCCAGATGAGCGAACAGCAAGAACAGTTGCCGCTGCGCGTGAGCAGCGATATCGCGCGATGAACCAACGAGGTGATGCCCGTGTGCAACGCGGAGTAAAACTTGAAGACATCTTCACACAAATTCAAGCCGGTGAAGTTGCGACGCTGAACGTGATTGTCAAAGCAGACGTGCACGGTTCACTCGAAGCAGTAACCGAGAGTTTGCGCAAACTTGAGCGCGACGATGTGCGTGCAGCATTTGTGCACCGTGGGGTCGGAACAATTACAGAAAATGATATTTCGCTAGCCGCTGCAACTAATGCGACGTTAATCGGTTTCAATGTGCGACCAGATCGCAAAATTCGCGAACTAGCCGAAAAAGAAAACGTAGAGATTCGAACTTACGAAATTATTTACAAACTTCTCGAAGATGTTGAGAAGGCAATGAAGGGCATGCTTGCCCCAGAATTTGTAGAAGTAGTCACTGGTGAAGCCGAAGTACGTGAAATTTTCAAAGCACCAAAAGTTGGTGCAGTTGCAGGCTGCACGGTTATTTCGGGTGTTATCACTCGTGGATCAAAAGTTCGCTTTTTACGTGAAGGAACAATCATCTGGAAGGGCAACATCAATACTTTGCGTCGCTTCAAAGATGATGTTCGTGAAGTGCGCGAAGGTTTTGAATGTGGCTTGAGTTTGACTGACTTCCAAGACTTGAAACCTGGCGACGTTATTGAAACCTACGAACTCAAAGAGGTTGAGCGAGCCTAAGTTTGTTCGAAGCGTATAATCTGTGTGTATGGCAGACCTAGAATTCTTTTTTGATCCAGGTTGCCCATGGGCATGGGCGACATCGCGTTGGGTAACTGAAGTAGTTGCCATTCGTAAATACGAAGTTTCTTGGAAGTTCATTTCACTTTCAATGATTAACAGCGATCGTGGTTATGGGCCTGATAGCGAGTATCACAAGACAGTACATAATTTTGGACTTGCGGCGTTGCGGGTTGCGAGTGCTGCTCGAGCGTCAGCAGGCAATGACGGTGTTGCCAAGTTTTACGCCGCCTTTGGCAAGACGTTTCACAATGAGAAGAAACGTGAAGGCTTTGACAACAACCAACATAAGTTGTTGACTGAAATTTTAGAGAGCGGATCGTTGCCGACCGTGTGGGCTGATTCTTATGATGACGAAACGCACACACCGATAATTCGTTTCGAGACAGATTTAGCATTGTCGCGAACGGGCAAAGATGTTGGCACACCGATCTTGACTTTTAAGCCTGGTGCGCCAAACGAGGGAAGTTTTTTCGGCCCAGTTATTTCAAAGATTCCACGTGGAGAACAAGCGGTGAAGTTATGGGAAGCCGTAGAGACGATCGCTACGACCCCAGGTGTTGCCGAGTTGAAGCGCTCTATTCGGGGTGCTTTAGACTTTTCTTAATTTTTGAAGTTGCCATAGAAACGGGGTTTTGTGAAAGTTGTTTACACGCCGGCACATTTGCTGCACGACCCTGAAGTTGAAATCGAAAGATCTTCGGCACATTCGCCGTTCGAACACACGGGCCGTGCCGAAAAGATTCGTGAGACTTTAGCCGCTGACAAAGCCTTCGAATTCGTATCGCCAACTGCTTGGGGCACTGAACCGATTACAGAGATTCATAACCCAGGTCTCTTGAAGTTTTTGTCGACGGCATGGGCCGACTATCAACGCGATGTAAAACAAGTTCGTGAAGTGGTGCCAGACATGTTTTTTAAATCAAATTTGCGAGAAAAAATGGGCGACCGTGTCGAACCAGAATCAATTAACGGAAAATTAGGTTGGTGGTGCTTTGAAACTACGACGCCGCTGACAATGGGCACTTACGAGGCGGCACGCGGCGCTGTTGATGTTGCAATGAGCGCCACAAAAATTGTGCTTGATGGAGCAAAAAATAGTTATGGTTTGTGTCGACCACCGGGTCATCATGCGACTACTGATCTGTACGGCGGATATTGTTTTTTTAATAATGCTGCGATCGCGGCGCACCATGTTGCCAGCACTACTGGCACGAAAGTAACAGTGCTTGATGTTGATTATCACCATGGCAATGGCACTCAACAGATTTTTTATGAGCGTGATGATGTGCAGTTTGTTTCTTTGCATGGCGACCCAGTGAGGGCTTATCCATATTTCACTGGCTATGTAGATGAAGTTGGCTCAGGCAAGGGCCGCGGCTCAACACTTAATGTTCCGCTTGCTGCACGCACCGACGACGATTCATATATGAAGTCGCTAGAGCGAGCCTGCGAAAGTATCAAAAAGTTTGGTCCTTCAATGTTGATCGTCTCACTTGGTCTTGACACTTTCATCACTGATCCGATCAGTGACTTGTCTTTGACGACGCCTGGGTATGACCGTTGTGGCGCGCTAGTTGGCGAACTTGGTTTGCCAACAGTTGTGTTGCAAGAAGGCGGTTACGACATCAATGCTTTGGGTATCAACGTGCAGTCTTGGCTGCACGGTCTTGCTCGCGCTAGTTAGCGTTCGCGCAAATACTTTTCGAACTCAGCGGCGATTTCGTCACCGCTTGGAATTGGTCCGCCAAAATTAATTTCGGTTGTGCCGTTGGCGATTTGCTCATCGAAACTTTGTTCAAGTTGTGTCAACATTTGCGAATGGTCGTTATTGCCAGCGATCAATTGGTCAAGCCGCTCACGCTGTAGGTTGGCTTCTTCACGCATTCCAGAAACGTCAATTGAGATACCGCCTGTGTCGCACAATGCCGAGAGCAACGCAGCCGATGCGGCAGGGTATGGCATCGAAGCAACATAATGGGGCACGCGAGCCCATAATCCGAGAGCCTGAATTTTGCGGTCGTGCAAAGCGTGTTCAATTGCTGCAGCCATGCCAGCAGGAACATCAACCGAACTTTTGATGTATGGCAAATTTGCAACGAGTTCTTTGTCGGGTGATGTGCACGAAACATAAACCGCTCGCGTGTGTGGCGTTGCGAACGGATAAGCACCGATGCCGATCATTCGTCGCACCCCGAACTCGATACTGATGTCGGCAATAGTTTCTGCAAATAAATGCCAACGAGTGTCTGGTTCTGGACCGGTAAGCAACAGCACATCTTTGCCGTTGATGTCTTGGCCGAGTGACATTTCTGGGGTTGACCAAATAAGTTTTGTGTTTACGCCTTCTCGTAGCTCCATAATTGGGCGTCGAGCACGAAAGTCAACAAACGTGTCATTATCGAACGAGATAATAGTTTTTGCTTTTGTCTCTTTAGAAATCGAATCCATTGCGTTGGCGGCCGCAGAACTTGTGTCGATCCAGCCCGACATCATTACTACTAACAGGGGATCATTAATTTCTGGTAAGTCACCAAGAATTGTGTACGGCTTATCCATTGTGTGAGATCAGTTTAGGCGAGACAGCGCGACTTCGGCACTGTTGGCGGCGGCTTCAGTTTGCAATTTGAAAGGCTCAAGTTCTGCTGCTTGCTTTTCGCCGAGCGCACCACCTAGATATCTTGCATAAACACCTTCAACAATGCAGGCGAGTTTCCAATATGCGAACGCACGATAAAATTCGATGTTCGAAACATCGCGTCCAGTTATTTTTGCGTAACGCGCGATAAGGTCGCTGCGATTTAAGAAACCTTTGACCGTTGTATATTGCGACATCCAAGGAGATGCTTCGTCGCCTGGGCCTGTCCAATAGACAGTTAGCAAACCTAAATCTGCAAGCGGATCACCCAGTGTGCAGATCTCCCAATCTAAGACAGCCTGAATTTCGCCAGCAGAACTAACGATGCAATTATCTAGTCGATAGTCACCGTGCACAATTGTTGCTGGTCCTTGTTCTGGAATTCTCTTTGAGAGTTCTTCGTGCACACGATCGATTGATGCCAGTTCGCGAGTCTTTTGCGCATTCCATTGTCCATACCAACGCTTGAGTTGTCGTGCGATGTAACCCTCATGACGACTGAAGTCTTGCAGCCCAACTTTATTTAGGTCTACGGCATGAATTTTGGCAAGAGTATCTACCAGCGATTCGCTAGCGAGTTTGCGGGTTTGCTCTGTCAGCACTCTCTCGGCAATCGGTATGTCGCGAACAATGTGTCCGTCAACAAAATTCATCACATAAAACGGAGCACCGTTGACTTCGATATCACTACATAATCCACGCGCACGCGGCACAGGAACGCCAGAGTTTTGTAACGCAGCGATCATTCGATGTTCTCGACCCATGTCGTGGGCGCTGGCTAAACCATGACTTAGTGGTGGTCGACGCAATACATAATGATTTTGCTTCGAGTCACGAACCGAAAAAGTCAAATTTGAATGACCGCCAGCAATAAATTCAAATTTAAACGGGCCTTGTGCACCTTCGACGTTGGCTTCAAGCCACTTCGTCACTTTTGGCGAGTCAATACCAGCGCTGACTGTGTCGCTCATCACCAAGCAACCTATCTAATTTGAGCCGTGTTGTGCCACTTGGTGCACTTGTAAGCAAGTCGCGTATCAGCAGTATTGTTTGTGAGATGGCAATCGATGTAACAGACGCAACATTTCAAAGAGAAGTAATCGATAAGTCGATGATCTTTCCGGTGATCGTAGATTTGTGGGCCCCGTGGTGTGGGCCGTGCAAGACGCTTGGTCCAATTCTTGAAAAATTAGTTGCAGCAACGAAGGGCCAAGTTATTTTGGCAAAAGTTGATGTTGATCAGTGTCCACAAATCGCGCAAGCTTTTCAAGCGCAGTCGATACCTGCGGTTTATGCGATGAAAGACGGCAAAATTTTGGACGGCTTCGTTGGCGCGCAGTCAGAACATGTGGTCGAGCAATTTATAAAAAATCTTCTTCCAGAAACAGTTGTGGTTGATGTAAAAGATTTGCTTGCCCGTGGCGACGAAGAGAGTTTGCGCAAAGCACTTGAAGCCGAACCGACAAACGAATTAGTAGTCATAGCACTTGCCGAGTTGCTGATTGCCCGAAAAGATTGCATGGCGGCACTTGAAATTCTTAAAACAATTCCTGAGACTGATCGCATTAAAACGGTTGCCGCAGCAGCGCGTTTGGCGTTTGTGCCAGTTGACGATTACGACAAGCAACTCACCGAACTGCTAACGCGAGTCAAGACTGACGACGAGGCTAAACAGCAGTATCTAGAAACGTTGCAGAAAATGGGACCAAATGACCCGCGCACCGGCGAGTATCGAAAAAAGTTAACCACCAAACTTTTCTAATAAATATCAGTTCTTAGCAGCCTGATTTAGAGATCTGTGCCCACATGGGGCGATGAAATTTGTAAAAGTAATTCTGCTGAAGTTACACACGACGATTAAATGGTTTGGGTTGTCTCGATTAATTGGCTCAGTTGTCAGCTTGCTATTTGTTGCTCTAGCGGGGTGGTGGTTGTTGAGAATTCCACCGCCACCGCCAGAAGCCTCGCTGACATTTGCTGGCACGACGGTCGCTGCTAGAGCCGCGGCAGATTCAACGCCAATATCTGTTTCATCAATGTCAATAACTGTTCATGTTGCTGGTGCGGTGAATAATCCTGGGGTTTATAAATTGCGATCCGGGGCACGATTCAACGATGGAGTAATCGCTGCAGGTGGGGCGACCGACCAAGCAGATTTGAACTCTGTAAATCTCGCGATGTTGCTGAACGACGGAGAACAGATTTATATTCTGAAACGAAATGAGAAACCACATACGATCACTGCGCAACGAAGCCCAAGTTCTGCAACTGGTGGTTCGGCAGGTTCTGGCAATTCGAAAGTTGCAATCATCAATATCAATACAGCATCTTTGGCAGAACTAGAGCAACTGCCAGGGGTTGGTCCGTCAACTGCTAAAGCGATTATCGACTATCGAGAAAAAAATGGGGCATTTGTAACTGTTCAAGATCTGATCAACGTTCGCGGAATCGGCCCAGCGAAACTAGATGAGATTTTGCCGCAAGCGCGTGTTAGCTAATGCGTTATAAAACGCCGAGCACAACTGCGGCAATCGCAAGAGAAATGAGCGATCCAGACATTACGCCGATTGCTAACGGACGAAATTCGCGACGCCATTCTGGCCAACTCACGATTGGCAAACGAATCGCGCGAACTGCGGCGTAATGGCCAATCATCCACCACAAAATCACGCTAGAAACAAAACTTTCGAGATAGCGCACGAACCCACCTGCTGCGGGCACGCCGAACAACGGAAGAGTCGGCAAGGCGATAACGGTGAGTACAAAACCAAGCAAGCCCGTCAAGGTGCCAGGCAGAATAAGCAAGAAAAACCCAATGAGCATCACGATCATTGAGAGTGCCACTGCCAATAGGCCACCTGTTTTGCGAACAGCGCTTCGATGGGCAGCGATTCCGTCTGGTACAGCACGGCGAACCCGTGAGTTTTGATTTTGTGCTGTATCAACCATGACTCAATCGTACGATGTGCGGCGTTCTGATTGGTTCATAGTTGAGTTAGCGATCGCCAGCGTGTGTGCGACCCGTGCTGTTGATAAAACTTTTGTCACAACAACTGTTGTGGCTTGTGTGATCAGTTTGTTGCTGATCTTGACGATCTTTGTCTATCACAAGCGATTTTTGCCACTGTTGCTTTTAATCATCGTGATAATTAGTTATTTGAATGGCACAAAAGCGATGAATGAATTGCATCGTGTTGAGTTAGGTCAGTATTCAGGTCTCGCACGAGTGATTAGTGATCCGCAACGAAGTGGTGCTGCAACGCAGATAATCCTCGATGTTTCTGGCGACAGATTTATTGTCTATGCATATGGGCCGCCGGGTTGGCGTTTAAATAGTGCGAATGCAGGTGAGCAGATTTTCATCACTGGTCAGCGAAGCAAACTGGCACCAGATCAAGCAATGCGGTGGGTTTCGCGTCATGTGAAAGGCAAGTTAGAAATTGAATCAGTTGAAGAGAGAAGACTTATTGCGTCGCCGTTATTTCGCGGTGCGCAACGTGTTCGCAAGTTAATCGATCGCGGTGCGACATCGTTTCCGTATGACGAGCGGTCATTATTTACTGGTCTTGTAATCGGTGATGACTCGCAACAGTCAAAACAAATGGTCACGGCTTTTCGCAAATCTGGTTTGGCACATTTAGTAGCCGTGTCGGGGCAAAATGTGGCCTTTGTTCTTGCAGGACTTTCACCGTTATTGCGCAGACTGTCAAAAGTTTTGCGCCTCGTAGTCACTTGCGGAATATTGGTGTGGTTTGTAGTGATTACTAATATTGAGCCGAGTGTCGTGCGTGCTGCAGTAATGGCTGGTGTTGCAACATTGTCTATTTCGTTAGGAAGACCGACCCGCACATTGCGGTTGCTGGCGATAACCGTGATTGCGACAATCTTTTTTGATCCACTACTCGCATGGTCAGTCGGCTATTACATGTCGGTGGGTGCAACTGCTGGTTTGTGTGTTTTGTCTGGTCCACTGTCACGAACTATTCCTGGTCCACGGTGGTTGGCGTTGTTGATCGGTACAACGATCTCGGCACAAATTGGTGTTACTCCGGCTGTTGTCTTTGTTTTTGGATTTCCAGCAGCAATTGGAATCGTTGCAAATGTATTGGCCGTTCCGGTTGCGTCATTAGTAATGCTTGTCGGTTTGCCGCTTGCATTATTGGCTGGTGCATTAAACGAAACTGTGCTGTCTTGGTTCGGCACATTAGTTATGTGGCCCGTTTTTGTTGGCGTGCGATGGGTGTGGTGGGTTGCGGCAATCTGTGAACGTCTTAGTTTTACTGGCATCGTTAATTTCGGCTTATGGATTGCGGTCTTGGCTTTGATCTTGTCGTTGCTACACAGAGGTGCGAGAGTAGAGGGGTGACGATTCATCTGATTGTGGGCAACGACCCAAGACTCGTCTCTGACAAAGTGAGCGAGATAACTCGCGAGTTGATTAAGTCAATGGATACTAAAGAGAGTCGCAGCACGATTTTAGAAACGCATGATGCTGGCGCTCCAAGTTCTGAACTTCGCGACAATGCAATCCGACAAGCGGTCGCATCTGCCGAAACTATGTCACTGTTTGGCGAAGAGCGTGTCGTTGTGATTCGCGAAATATCTGATGCAACAGTTGCCGAACTTTCGACTCTCGTCAAATATCTCGAACAACCATCTGACAGCACACACCTAGTAGTTAGCGCGTCAGGAAAATTGGCAAAGTCGGTGAGTGACGCGCTGAAGCGGGCTGGTGCAACCGTAATTTCTACCGAACCACCACAACGCCGCCAAGAATTGGTCACTTGGTTTTCAGAAAAATTTGCAGAGTCTGATTTATCTATTGATGCAGCAGCGCTCAATGACGTGATTGATTGGTTGGGTGAAGATCAGGCCCGATTGCCTGGCTTGATTGACATTTTGGTTTCGACTTTCGGCGCATCGAAAAAGTTAACAAGTGACGATGTGACCCCGTTTCTCGGTGACGCAGGAAGTGTTAAGCCATGGGATCTAACCGATGCTGTAGATGCAAATGACTCACCTCTGGCTCTTGAGATGCTGCGAAGAATGTTGCGCAGTGGCGAATTTCATCCATTGCAAGTAATGGCGATATTGCATACACATTATTTAAAGTTGTTGCGTTTAGACGGGCCAGAAATTCATAGTGCGGCAGATGTGCTGACTCTGATTGGTGGCAAGAGTGAGTTTCAGGGGCGAAAATATCTGACGCAATATCGTCGAATGGGTTCGGGCGATATCTCGCAGGCGATTGGTTTGTTGTCACGCGCCGACATTGATCTGCGCGGAGGCAAAGACCTGCAAGAAGAATTAACGATGGAGATTCTTGTTGCGAGATTGTGCCGTATGGGCACATCAAATAAGTCGAGTCGAACTTCTAAGACTTCTTCGCCGAAACGGCGCTAAAAATTATTTTGCCGTAGCGGCGTTGAGTTTGCGCATCAAGCGACTCTTACGGCGAGCGGCTTGCTTAGGGTGAATCGTTCGTTTTGCTGCTGCAGTGTCAAGGCGCTTGACTGCAAGGCGAAGTGCTTCGGCGTTTTCAGGTGTGCCTGCGGTCTCGTTGGCGGTCTTGACACGTGAACGCAATTCGCTGCGTACGGCCTTGTTTCGCTCGGTCGCTTTGGCGTTTGTAAGGATGCGCTTCTTTTGAGATTTGATATTTGCCACGTCGCAAGGCTAACAGCGAGTAAGGCCTTGCCAAACATAAGCCGTGTAGAATTTCGGTTACTTATCGCGCGTCTTGTTAAGGCACGCATTGTCAATATCGAAGTCTTAAAAGAAACGGCGTAATGGATTTAGCTCGAATTAGAAACTTCTCAATCATTGCCCATATTGACCACGGCAAATCAACGCTTTCTGACCGCATCCTAGAGATGACCAACGCTGTTGACGCCAGAGAAATGCGTGCCCAATATCTCGACAGCATGGATCTTGAGCGTGAGCGTGGGATCACGATCAAGGCTCAAAATGTTCGCGTCGAATGGAAGGGCAATGTCTTGCACCTGATCGATACGCCTGGTCACGTTGACTTCGGATATGAGGTCAGTCGTTCATTGGCTGCGTGTGAAGGAGTCGTGTTGGTTGTTGATGCTGCGCAAGGCATCGAGGCGCAAACTTTGGCCAACTGTTATTTGGCGCTCGAAAATAATTTAGAGATAGTTGCTGCACTAAATAAAATTGATCTTCCTGCTGCTGACCCAGATCGTTATGCAATGGAGATCGAAAAAGTTTTAGGCATTCGCGCCGAAGATATTTTGCGAATCTCTGCAAAGACTGGTGATGGGGTTCCGGCATTATTAGATGCAATCGTCGAGCGAATTCCTCCGCCTAAAGGTGACCCTGAAGCCCCGTTGCAAGCATTAATTTTCGACAGTCAATATGACCAATATCGCGGCGTGGTGTCATCTGTTCGCGTGATGAATGGTCGAATTCGCAACGCCGACAAATTACGGTTCATGCAAACAAACGCAGTGCACGAGGCACTCGAAGTCGGCGTGCGCAGGCCAGTGCAATCACCAGTCGACGAACTTGGGCCAGGTGAAGTTGGATATTTAATTGCAGGAATAAAAGATGTTGGTGAAGCCCGAAGCGGAGAAACTGTGACGCACGAAGCGCGGCAGGCGACCGAAGCCTTGGCCGGTTACAGCGACCCAAAGCCGATGGTGTTCTGCGGATTGTTTCCGATTGATGCTGATGATTTTGAAACGCTGCGTGAAAGTTTGCAGAAACTAAAACTAAACGACGCCTCAATTTCGTATCTACCAGAATCTTCGGGTGCGCTTGGTTTCGGATTTCGCTGTGGCTTTCTCGGTCTGCTGCACATGGAGATTGTCAAAGAACGACTTGAGCGCGAATTCAACTTGGCGCTGATCGCAACTGCTCCATCGGTGCAGTATCAAGTAACTAAAACAGATGGCTCTGTAGAAATCGTCGACAATCCAGCCGAACTGCCACCGACTGTTTACATCAAGTCAATCCAAGAGCCATATTTTAAAGTGAACATAATAACTCCGAAGGACTACACCGGAACCTTGATGGATCTCTGTCAAACTCGCCGTGGCGAACTTGGCAAACTTGAGTATCTCTCGCCAGAAAGAGTCGAGTTGCATTATCTGATTCCGCTTGCTGAAGTCGTTGTCGACTTTTTTGATCAGATGAAAAGTCGTTCGCAGGGTTACGCGAGTTTGGATTACGAACTTGACGGTTACCGCGAATCAGATCTTGTAAAAGTTGATTTATTTCTCAACGCAATTGCCGCAGATGCATTCAGCACGATTGTGCATCGCGACAAGGCTTACGACTATGGCAAACGGATGTGCGAAAAGCTCAAAGAACTAATTCCTCGACAGATGTTTGATGTGCCAATTCAGGCAGCAATCGGTGGAAAGTTCATTGCACGCGAAACTGTTAAAGCGAAGCGCAAAGATGTATTGGCAAAGTGTTATGGCGGAGATATTTCGCGTAAACGCAAACTGCTCGAGAAGCAAAAAGAAGGCAAAAAGAAAATGAAGTCAATTGGTCGTGTCGAGATACCGGGCGACGTGTTTATCTCGGCGTTAAAACTTGATGATTGATGGGTCTGTTAATTAATCATGTCTGAAAATCGCGGCAATACTTTTCGGTCGTTGAAACATTTCAATGCACGTCTATTTTTCTTTAGTCTTTTAGTTTCAAATATCGGAAGTTGGTTACAACTAACTGCTTCATCGCTTTTGCTCTATCGTCTGACGGGCAGTGCTGCCGATCTTGGTTATAACGTGGCGTTTCAGTTCTTGCCGATGTTGTTTTTTGGCACTTGGTGTGGGTCATTGGCTGATCGTCATAATCGTCGGCGCATCGCGATCATCACTCAGAGCGCATTAGCCGGGCAGGCATTTTTGTTAGGCGTGCTCGACTTAACTGGCGCAATCAACGTGCCGATCGTCTTTTCGCTATCGCTGATGCTCGGCATAATCGGAGCGTTTGATAACCCTGCTCGACGAGGGCTCGTAACCGAACTTGTTCCGCCGGTTGATTTGCCCAACGCAATGTCATTGAATACTGCAGTAATGACAGGCTCACGCGTTTTTGGTGCAGCGATTGCGACTTTACTAGTTGTGCCTTTAGGTACTGGTTGGTTATTTATTCTCAACGGTGTTTCATATTCGGCGATGATTTATGGTTTGACGGGTCTGCGCAAGAGTGAAATGTTTCCGGCGATGCAACGGCCTGCTGGCGGCTCGCCGGTGCGTGACGTTTTTAAATATGTTGCTGGCAATCGCCGGTTGTTGACGATGTTCTCTGCTTATTTAGTTGTCAGCACTTTTGCTTTCAACTATGGCGTGGCATTGCCAAAACTTGCAGATGTGCGTTGGGGTGACGCGAGAGCATTTGGTTGGATAATGGCCACAACTGGAATCGGCAATTTGGCTGGCGCACTTCTGACTGCACGTTTGCAAGTCGTGACGATGAAATGGTTCGTCAGCGCCATCACTCTGCTTGGTGCATCCGGCATTGGTTTAGCGTTTGCACCAAATGTCTATATGGCGTATTTATGGAGTTTGCCGCTCGGTCTGGGTGGGGCGGCGATGATTGCATCCGGAAACGCAATTAGTCAACAAGAGTCGCCGCCCGATATGCGCGGACGACTGTTAGCACTTACTGCGGTTGCATTTTTAGGAAGCACTCCGATTGGTGGGCCAATCACTGGTTTGATTGCCGATAATATTTCGCCTGAGTGGTCGCTTGCCTATGGCGGAGTAATTACTTTGATTAGTGCGGCGATTGTTCTAATTGCTTGGCGATAGAAAGTAGAAAGTAGTGACAAATAAATGAACAATTCTGTGATCTGGTTTCGCCGTGATTTACGGCTCGAAGATAACCCTGCTTTGGTCGCGGCAAGCAAAGCGTCTGAGTCTGGCGCAGTAACACCGCTGTTTGTTTTAGATCCGATGTTCTTAGAGCGTTCTGGTGCTCCACGCTTAGCGTTTTTGTTTCGATCACTACGAGAATTGAATCGCGAAATGTCAGGGGCACTTGTTGTTCGCATCGGTAATCCTGTCGATGTAGTTGCACAAGTCGCCAAAGAAGTCGGGGCAACGCAAGTTTTCATTGCAAAAGACTTTGCGCCGTACGGGCAAAAGCGTGATGCAGCAGTTGCTAAGTCACTTCTGGGTGTCGGCGCAGAACTGAAACAGGTTGGTTCGCCATATGCAGTTGACCCTGGCACTGTGCGTAAAGCCGACGGCACACCGTATTCGGTGTTTACACCATTCTCGAAAATTTGGTTGGCCCACGGTTGGGCCGCACCAACTGGCAAGGCGCGTGTTAAGTGGCATGGCGCACCAGAAATAAAATCCGAAGAAATTCCGCAAGATCCAGTTTTGGTCTCACAGATTCCTGATGTTGGGGCGACGGCAGCATGGAAACGTTGGGAATATTTTGCCAAGACTGGTTTGAATAAATATAAAAATGAGCGCAATAATCCTGATCGAGATGGATGCAGCAAGATGTCGGTGTATTTGCGATTCGGGGCGATTCACCCGAGGCAACTGCTAGCAGAACTTGCGCCGAACGCAGATCACGATCATTATCGCAGCGAACTTTGTTGGCGTGAGTTCTACGGCGATGTGTTGTTTCACCATCCGCACACGACATGGAAGAATCTTCAACCCAAAATGGACAGTATTGATGTTGATACTGACGCACAAGCCAAAAAAAGATTTGCGCAATGGTGTGCCGGCGCAACTGGGTATCCAATTGTTGATGCCGGAATGCGCCAGATGCTGGCAACTGGCTGGATGCACAATCGTGTGCGAATGATTGCGGCGAGTTTTCTGGTGAAAGATTTGCATCTGCCGTGGCAATGGGGCGCAAAGTTTTTTATGAAGCATTTAGTTGATGGCGATATTGCATCGAACAATCACGGCTGGCAGTGGACAGCAGGCACAGGTACTGACGCGGCGCCATACTTTCGAATTTTTAATCCTGTATTGCAGGGCGAGCGATTCGACCCAGATGGCAACTTCGTTCGTGAATGGATTCCAGAGATCCGCGATTTGCCCAAGAAATTTATTCACTCACCATGGCTCGCAGAAACTGGGCTTTTTGCTGACTACGTGCCGCCGATGGTCGACCACTCGCATGAGCGTGATGAGGCTCTGAGCCGTTACAAGATCAGCGGAGAAATCAATCGCTCGGCAGTCTGACGCTAGGTAGCCTGATATCTAACAAATGCTTGACGATCGTAAGACAGCCATCCTCCGAGCAATCGTTGAGGAGTACATCGCCACCGCGCAGCCGGTGGGTTCTGCGCACATTGCCAACTCGAACGAGTTTGCTGTTTCATCCGCCACTGTGCGTAATGACATGGCCGCTCTCGAGCGCGAAGGTTTTCTATCTCACCCACACACTTCGGCTGGACGAATTCCGACTGATAAGGGCTATCGCTTTTTTGTCGACAATCTTGTGCCAAATGGAACTCTCGGCACACTTGATCAAGCCAAAGTTGGAAGTTTTTTTGAGAGCGCTCACTTCAGATTAGAAGAGACTTTGCAGCGCACATCTACATTGCTGACTCAACTAACGAATTATGCATCTGTTGTGATTGGGCCATCAGTTGAAGTAGCGGTTGTTCGCTCTGTGCAACTTGTAAGACTTTCTAGTCATCACATCACTGTCGTAGTTGTCTTGTCAAACGGTGTCGTTGAAAACGAGCAAATTGAAGTCGGTATTGATACATCTGATGAAGATATTTCGAATGCCAATGCGAAGTTGCAGAAAATGATGTCAAATACACCATTGCGCGATGTTGCCAAACACCGCACTTTTAATCAAAAGTCTTTTGATGTCGTTGCACAACTCTGCGAACGAGTTTTAGCTTCGCTTGATCGAACGCGAAATGATGAAACATTTTTTGTAGGCGGCGCAGCGCAAATGGCTGAGGCATTTGATGCTGTAGAGATTGTGCGCAATGTGTTGCACACACTTGAACAGCAATATGTTGTCGTCACTTTGGTGCGTGACATGCTAAATCGGGGCTTATCTGTCGCCATTGGTACTGAGCACGGCGTTGAGCCACTTTCGGCTTGCTCTGTAGTTCTGGCGCCGGTGATCGCCGATGGAGAAACAGTCGGCACGGTTGGCGTGCTTGGTCCAACTCGAATGAATTATCCGCAGGCTCTCGCCACAGTAGAACTAGTTAGCGATCGACTTGGTCGTCGTCTCACCGAAAATTAATCACAATGGCTACAGATTTTTATCAATTACTTGGCGTCTCGCGTTCTGCGAGTCAAGAAGAATTAAAGCGCGCATATCGCAAGCGGGCACGAGAATTGCATCCAGATGCGAACCCAAATGACCCAAAGTCTGAAGAGCAGTTCAAAGAACTAAGTCGTGCCTACGAAGTTTTGTCTGACCAAAACACTCGCGCACGTTATGACCAATTTGGTGAAGCAGGAATCTCTGGTGGCGGCAACAGTGGCGGCGGCAATCCGTTTGGTGGGGGCGGGTTTGAAAATATCTTTGATGCTTTTTTCGGTGGTGATTCTCCGTTTGGTTCGAGTCGTCGTCAGCCTTCTGGCCCCGCAAGTGGACCAGATCTAGAAACACAAGTTGAGATTGATTTCAAAGATGCAGTTTTTGGTTGCAATACGTCGGTAACAGTACGTTCGGCTGTGCGTTGCGAAGACTGCGGGGGTTCTGGTGCAACAGCCGGAACTCAAGTCACGAATTGTTCAGACTGTGGTGGCACAGGTCAAATTCGTCGCACACGTCAAAGCATTCTCGGACAAATGGTTACGGCTAGTGCGTGTGGCAAATGCCGTGGTGCTGGACAAACAATTGCATCACCATGCGTGAAGTGTCGTGGTGAGGGTCGAGTAACTCGCGACCAGGAGCACGAAATTCAAATTCCTGCAGGAATCGCAACTGGTCAAACATTGCGTGTTAGTAGTCGTGGTGGTGTCGGACCGCGTGGCGGTGTGCCAGGAGATCTCTATGTGCACATCGTTGTTGGCGCACATGAGATGTATCACCGTGAAGAAGAAGATTTAGTTACTGAAGTTGAAGTTTCGATTGCTCAGGCTGCACTTGGCGTAGAACTCGTGTTGGCAACGCTAGACGGGGATGAAACTTTAGTTATACAAGCAGGTGTACAACATGGACATGAGTTTGTTTTGCCGAATCGTGGTGTTCCATTTTTGAATCAGGGTGGACGCAATAGAGGTCGCACTCGTGGAGATTTGCGGGCGCGAGTGGTCGTTGTCGTGCCAAAGAAGTTGTCGTCTAAAGAGCAAGAATTATTGCAGCAACTTGCCAAAGAACGTGGTGAGCCAGTCGCATCAAGTGACAAATCTCTTAAATCTAAAATAAAATCGGCATTTTCGTGATCTCGACGCTTCGCGAGTCAACAGCGCATGTATTTGTTGATTCGATAGATGCGCCAACGCTAAATGAACTCGACGCACATCATCTATTGCGCGTACTGCGAGTTAAACCACGTGATGCCGTGACGATAAGCAACGGTAGGGGAAAGTGGTGTTCGTGCGTTGTGGCTGCAGATTCGGTGATCGAGGTAACGAGTGAAGTTTTCACAGATTCTGCGCCGAGTTGGCCATTAACAGTTGCTTTTTCGGTGGTCAAAGGAGATCGTCCAGAATGGACTGTTCAAAAACTTACCGAGATTGGCATTGACGAGATTATTTTGTTGGCGGCAACATCACGCAGTGTTGTGCGTTGGGATAATGGTCGAGCAGATAAAAATATTGAGCGTTTGCGACGAGTCGCGCGCGAAGCGGCAATGCAATCTCGACGAACTTGGTTGCCGATCGTGCATGACGTAACTGAACTTGGGTTGATCCCTAATTTGTTTATCGCCGATCCAAGTGGGGTGGCTATAGATGCCTCGCATCGCACTATCGCAATTGGTCCAGAGGGTGGTTTTGCACAAGATGAATCTGCAAATTCGGTGGGGCTTGTTTCGCTTGGCGAAACTGTTTTGCGTGCCGAGACGGCCGCAGTCAGTGCTGCTGTTCTAATGTCGAGTCAACGGAGAATGCAGAAAAATAATGC
>JAEMRY010000016.1:20526-22134 GCA_016463105.1 Ilumatobacteraceae bacterium
CTCGAACAGTCACCATTTTCGCGAATGGTTGGTGAGCGCTTGCGTTCAATTCGTCAGCAAAAAAACTTGTCACTGAACGAAGCAGAAACACAGTCGCAAGAAGAGTTCAAAGCGTCTGTCTTGGGTGCTTACGAACGGGGTGAACGCGCAATCTCGGTGCCACGACTTGAGCGCTTGGCTAAGTTCTATGGCGTCACGATTGATCAGTTGTTGCCACGAGATCCGATGCGTGTTGAAGATAATCAGCCCGGAGCCTCAGGCCCAACGAAGTTGCGTATCGATGTTGCAAAACTTTCAACCCGCGAGGGCATTGAATTTAAAATGCTTGAGCGCTTTTTGCGCATGATTCAAGTGCAGCGTCAAGACTTCAATGGCAAAGTTATTACGGTGCGCGCGCACGACACGCGCGCGATTGCTGTGATGCTCGACATTGCTGTTGATCAAGTTGGCATAAAACTCGCCGAACTCGATTTATTGTTTGTGCCGCCGACAACGCAAAGTTAATATTCGTGCACCCAGGCTTCGGTGTTTATGTGCACATTCCGTTTTGTGCAAAAAAGTGCGACTATTGCGCGTTTGCCACGTTCACTGATCGGCATCAATTAACAAGCGACTATCTCGCAGCGATGCGCACGCATATTCGCCGCAGCATCGCCAATGGCATGCCTAAAGCGACGAGTGTTTTTATTGGTGGAGGAACACCAACTCTCGTTCCTGCGGGCGAGTTAATGAGTGTGCTGGCAGAAATACCACTTGCGAGCGGTGCCGAAGTCACTGTCGAGTGCAACCCAGATGACATCACTATTGAGATGATGAAAACATTTCGCTCGGGTGGTGTAAACCGAGTGAGCATTGGGGTGCAGTCAACTGTTGATCATGTCTTGAAATCACTTGGCAGAACTCATAATCCCGAGAATGTTGTTCGCTCTGTGGCATATGTGCGCGAGGCTGGGTTTGAAACTTTCAATCTCGACATTATTTATGGTGCGGCAGGCGAGTCGATCGAAGATTGGCGAAAAACAGTGCAAGATATAGTTGCGCTTGATCCACCACATGTTTCTGCCTACGGATTAACAGTGGAAGCTAATACTGCATTGGCATCGCAACCAGATCGTCATCCAGATGACGACGACCAAGCCGATAAATACATCATTGTTGATGAAGTTTTTGCAGCGAGTGGTTTGGCTAATTATGAGATTTCTAACTGGGCAAAACCCGGCCACGAATGCGAACATAATTCGCTGTATTGGCAGCAAGGCAACTACGAAGGCTTTGGTAGCGCGGCCCACGCCCATTTAGATGGTCGACGCTGGTGGAACGTTCGTACTCCTGAGCGATATATCGAACTCGTCACGGCAGGTGAGTCGCCAGAATCTTCAAGCGAAACGCTCGACGCACAAACTCGAAAGCGCGAAGCGTTGCAACTTTTGGTTCGGACTCGTGGCGGTGTGCCAAGTGGTTCGTTTAGTGATGCCGACCTCGCCGAGATGAACGAGTTGCTTGAACAGCGCGAAGATCGAATTGTTTTGACCCGTGCTGGGCGACTGCTTGCCAACGAAGTCGCCCTGCGACTTGTTGACACCGTTTAGTTATTTAATCGCTTTAAGA
>JAEMRY010000159.1 GCA_016463105.1 Ilumatobacteraceae bacterium
GCATCGAGAATTAGCAGAAAAAATTGTTTCGAATCAGATTGGTGCGGGGGCGCCGGCGGTTTCGCCAGATGGCAGCCAAGTTGCATACGTTGTAACTCGCATTGACTACAAGGCGAACAAATATCGTTCGCAAGTTTGGTTGGCAAGCGTCGATGCAAAGCAAGCGCCGCGACCGTTAACTGCTGGCGAGAAACGCGATGGCAACCCGAGTTGGTCGCCAGACGGAACATGGCTTGCTTTCACATCGGGTCGCAGTGAGAAAAAAGGTGAAACTACTTTGCATGTCATGCCGATTGGTTCAAGCGGCGAGATTCGCACGATTGCCACGATGCCTGACGGAATTGGCAGTGTGCGATGGTCGCCAGACATGAAACAAATCGCGTTCTCTTCGCGCACACAAGATGATCGCTATTCAAAAGATGACGAATCGTGGATGTCGCCGCGCAAAATTGAAACATTTTTTACTCGTTTAAATGGAGAAGACTTTGTTTTTGATCGCCCGCAACACATATATATAGTGCCAAGTGACGGCACTGCCGCACCGCGCAATATCACACCTGGCGAACACGAACACTCTGGCCCATCTTGGCTTGCTGATTCATCAGGTGTTGCTACAACTGGTGCGCTACATGCCACTTGGGATGACGATCTTGCCAACGATATTCACATTGTCAAGCTTGACGGCACGATCACAACAATGACCGATCAAAAGGGTGTTTATTATGCACCAAGTGTTTCACCAGACGGCACACGAATTGCTTTTATTGGCTCAGATGACCCTTTGACGTCGCCACAAAATGACCATGTTGGCGTGCTTGAGATTAAAACAAAAAAGCGTGAATGGATTTCGCGCAAACTTGATCGCACATTCTCGCCAAGTTCTGGTTCTGTTGCCCCAGTCTGGATCGATGACAACATGCTGATTGCTTACGCCGAAGACCGTGGAACTGCGCACGTCGTACAACTTGACGCAACTGGCAAGACTGCGCCGAAGTGGCTAACCACTGGTCGACGAATTGTTAAATCGTTTCATGCTTCAAGAAACAGCGGCGGCGGCACGATTGCATTCGTAGCAAGTTCAGTCAACCAAGTCACAGAGTTGTCAGTAATCACAAAATCTGGAGAGCGTCAACTCAGTGACGTTGGCACGACGTTGATCGCACAAACTTCACCGCAAACTTGGGAGCACTTCACGGTGCCATGTGGTTCGACTTATTCGGGTGGCCCAGCCGAAATTGATACTTGGATTATGAAGCCGAAAAATTTCGATTTATCGAAAAAATATCCAATGTTGTTGAACGTGCACGGTGGACCACACACGCAATACGGCGAAACATATTTCGATGAGGCACAAATGCAAGCCGCTGCCGGTTTTGTTGTCGTGATGAGCAACCCGCGCGGTTCAAGTGGTCGTGAGCAGGCTTGGGGTCAAGCAATTCTCGGCCGCAAACACCCAGTTGCACCCGGCACTGGTTGGGGCGACGCCGACGTTAAAGATGTTCTCGCGGTGCTCGATGGCGCGCTGGCAAAATATCCATTTATAGATAGCAAGCGTGTCGGCATGCT
>JAEMRY010000160.1 GCA_016463105.1 Ilumatobacteraceae bacterium
TGAAATTTTTATCGCACCATTCGTTGATCACGAGTACATGCGTTTGGCATTATTCGCCAGCATCCTTGTGGCAATCACTTGCGCTATCGCCGGCACATTCGTCGTTCTCCGTGGCCTAGCTTTTGTCGGAGATGCATTAAGCCATGGAGTTTTACCTGGCATCGCGACTGCATTAATTTTTGGTGTTTCTGGAATCATTGGTGCAGCAGTTGGCGCAGTCGTAATGATGAGCGGTGTCAATTTGATTACTCGCAGATACAAGCTTTCTGGAGACACAGCGATCGGACTTTTATTCGTTGGAATGCTGGCACTAGGCGTGATGATCACATCTCGATCATCTAATTTTGAAGAAGACCTAGACCACATTTTGTTTGGCGAAACATTATCGGTTAAGCCCAATGACCTTCTTTGGCAAAGTCTCGCGCTAGTGATCGTTCTTCTTACCGGAATTTTTGCAAGGCGACCGTTCTTGCTGATGTCGGTTGATGAAGGGCTTGCCCGTACATCTGGATTTAATGTGACACTTTTTCAAAATCTAATGCTGGCAATTGTTGGGTTAACAGTGATCGCTAGTTTTCAAACTGTTGGCACATTGCTGGTGCTCGGAATGCTCATCGCCCCTGCCGCTACTGGTGTGTTATTTGCAAGACGCATTTCGTCGATGGTGATAATTGCAAGCACCATTGGCTGCATTGCAAGTTATGCAGGGCTTTTAATTAGCTTCCATTTCAAACTTACCGCTAGCGCAAGCATCGTGCTTGTTGCTGTATCAATTTTTGCAATCGGTGCTATCGCCACCGAGATAAAACGTAATCGCAATTCATTGCAAGACGAAATGCCCCATCAGCACGAGCACAACCATGCTCACTAAAACAATCTCGGCGTCTCATCTTTCGATTGGGTTCGGGCGACATACAGTCGTTGCAGAAATCGAACTCACAACTTTGCCAGGTGCATTGGTCGTTTTAATCGGCACAAACGGTTCTGGTAAGTCAACTCTTTTAAAAACCTTGGCAGGAATGCTCGCACCTATCTCTGGTCAAGTCACCATTCTTGGCGATGAACCTGGCAAGTCTCCGCGTCGAGTTGCATATTTGCCGCAACATCCAATTTCTTCTCACACGCTTCCACTTCGTGCTCGTGATGTCGTAGCGATGGGAAGATTTGCTCATCTTGGATTATTCGGTCGTGAATCAACTGAAGACCGAAAGATTTTGCAGTCATCTCTTGAACTAACTGGCGCCATTGAATTTGCGGATAAACCACTGCGAGATCTGTCAAGTGGTCAGCAACAGCGAACTCACTTGGCACAAGTTTTAACTCGCCAAGCAGAGATTTTGCTGCTCGACGAACCGACGGCAGGTCTTGATATCAACGGCCGCAAACTTGTTGCAGATCTAATCGCAAGCGAACGGGCTCGCGGCGTAACCGTCGTGATGGCAACTCACGAATTGCAAGACGCAGAAAACGCAAACACCGTGATGCTGCTAGCCCAACGAGTTGTTTCTATTGGCCCACCAGATGTTGCGTTGCGAGACGAATATCTACGCGAGTG
>JAEMRY010000017.1 GCA_016463105.1 Ilumatobacteraceae bacterium
GTCATGATTTGGCGAGGTCATCCCAAGTCAGGATGTGATCTTCAGGCAAATCGTGAACTATTTTTTTGCCGACCACTTGATCCCAGTGCATTGGACTAACACCAGTTCCGGGACGCTTAGCCACCAGATCATCTTGCGTAATTATGTGACCCGACTTTAAGTCACGAGAAAGAACGATGCTTCTTCGCGCATTCAATCGAGATATTGCTTCAGTTGCAATCGCGGCCTTGGCGCGGGTTGGTCCAAGAAGACTATGAACTTCTTTTATTTTGACTATAAACCTCGCTAAATCATTTTCATCCATTGCGTGATAATGGTCGTTGCCTGGGAGTGTCTTGTCTAGGGTGAAATGTTTTTCAAGCACTACCGCACCGAGCAAATGGGCCGTCACCAAACTTGTCATCTCTTCATTTGGCACAGTGTGATCTGAATAGCCGAGCATGAGTTCTGGGTATCGATTGCGTAGGTCGGTGAGCATTCCAAGATTCGCATTCTCGTTTTTTGTTGGGTAATTTAAAATACAGTGCAACAAACAAATTTGAGTGGCGCCAGCTTCACGCAAAATTGCTAACGCTGCGTCAATTTCGTCAATATTTGATGCACCAGTTGACAAAATAACAGGCTTACCAGTGGCGGCAACCCTTTTCAGTAACGGTGGATTAGTGATATCTGCTGAAGCAATTTTGAAATACTTTACAAGTGGATCAAGCATCGCAACAGCACCCAAATCAAACGGTGTCGAGACAAATTCGATCTCAAATTTCTTACAGTGGTTTGCGAGTTCTATGTATTCAGCTTCACCAAACGCGTCGTACTTTGTAAACAATTCGTATTGGCTGGTTGTTGGCTCTTTACTTGTATCCCAATATGACGGAGAAAACTTAGAAGCAATCAAACCTGCTTTATACGTTTGAAACTTTGCTGCATCTGCCCCACCACGCTTGGCGGCCTCAATCAGAAGTTTCGCCGTTGCTAAAGAACCTTCGTGGTTCACGCCGATTTCGGCAATTACATATGGCAAATTAGTTTCATCAACACGACGATTTCCTAACTGCATCGAGATGGTCATTGTGCCGACCCTTCGCCATGCTTTTCGATTATTCGCTGGCGGTGATGCTCCATTGCCGCTGCATCGTTAGTCGAATTATTCGCGTGACGTCGATATCGATATAACGGAAGTTCGAGACGGTGAATCGTGTGTTTCTTTAAAAATCTCATCCTTAAATCTGTTTCTTCGTGCAACAGAAAAGACTCGTCATAAAGACCAATGTCAATTAATTGCTCAGTGCGAAACATTATGCCGCAGGCGATTGGGTCGGTGAGACAATTGTTGCGTGCGAGCACTTCTTCTTGCTCATCCACCAAAAGATAGTCACATGCAACTGCATCCATATATTTATTTTCACGCAAAAATCCATGTAGCAAATGCAGAAACTCATTGTTCACATAGTCATCTGCATCAACGCGAACAACATATGGCGCTCGGGCTCGTCGAATGGCTTTATTCAGTGACGCAGGCAACCCAATATTGCTTTCATTTGTGATTAAAACTATTTCATCAGCAAATTCTTCTAACACGCTTGGGGTGTGATCTGTGCTGCCATCATTAATTACAACAATTTCGAATTTTTCACGAGCAATGCTTTGAGCCAACAACGAACGCAAACAACGCGAAATATATCGCTCTTGGTTATGCGCTGCGACAATCACTGAAATCACGGGTTGTGTCATGATTTGGCTACTTCAAAACTTTCGCCAACGCAGTTCGCAAACGAGCCGGCACAGTTTCATCCATTTTTACAACAACTGGCAGCGATACTGCGCGCTCGAGTCGAGTGCGTGATGGGCCGAACGCTTTAGTTAGATCGCCGCCGTGGCTATCCACAAGTTCAGACATATGCGTCCAAGTGCCAGCAAAGTGCCAGGTGACCGCCTCGGGCAAAATTTTTGTTGATAGCCCTTGCGCCAAAAGTGCGTCTCTACATTGTCGCGCAGTTGCATTATCAGAAACGCTAAAAACAAGCGCATCAGCAGTTTCGTGTGAACCGACTGGCACTTCACGCGGAATAATGCCGGGAAGATTCTGTATCGCAGCCCACATCGCATCTCTGTTTTTGCGCTGCATAGCCACGACATGAGAAAGTTTTTTAAGTTGCGCGAGTCCAACTGCACCCTGCATTTCGGTCATACGAAAGTTGAAGCCGCTACTCGCACGCGTATCTTCCCAACGCGGCACACTTGGATTGTTCTCATGTCCATGGTCATGCCACGCTGCTGCGGCTTTGTAATCAGCTTCATTTTGAAACACGATCATTCCACCTTCGCCAGTGGTCATTGTTTTGGCAAAGTCAAAACTATATGTGCCCATTCGACCCCAAGTGCCAAGCGGTCGACCGTCAAGCGAACCTCCACATCCCCATGCAGCATCTTCAATAAGTGCGATTTTCTTTTCGCGACAGATGTCATCGATCTCAAATAGACGGGCAGGTGTGCCAAGCATGTGCACGGCAATCACAGCTCTAGTTTTTGGGGTAATCAAAGACTTCAAAGATTTTGGATCCATATTCAAAGTGCCATCAATTTCGGCGCAAACTGGTATCGCCCCTGATTCAATAATTGCTTCAACTGTGGCTACAAAAGTGAAACTCTGAGTGATCACTTCATCGCCTGGTTGTAAATCTAAAACTGCGAGTGCAACACGTAACGCTGCTGTTCCAGATGTAACCGCAAGTGCATATGACATGCCCACGGATTTCGCGAACTCGCGCTCAAAATCTCTTACCTTCCACCGATCCTGACGCAGATGGTCGAACGAGTGGCGAAACAACACACCGCCATTTTTAAAAATATCGTCAACCTCAGCCTGCTCTTCAGCGCCAATGAGCTCGTAACCAGGCATGTATTGATTTTACTCTGAGATCTTTACATCTTCTCGAACAGCGAGATGATCCTCGTATCGGTAAGCGTTGCACGAAAGTCGCTTCCAAGAGCGTTAGTGAGTGGCTTTTCATGTTTAATCGTTGCCGCAATCAAGGCATGACGAAGATCATCTGTGAGGTTGGCACAAATACCGGTCGGAAGTTCAACTTTTTGTAATTCGATCATTTGACGAAACTCTTTGTAACCATCTGGATAAAACTCACTCATTGCATTGAGCACAATGCAATTTGCAACACAATGATGCAAACCAAATACGACACTTAACGCCGCAGAAAACGGATGAACGATGCCGACATAACTCGTGGCGATTGCACATCCTCCGAGATAGCTTGCGACCATTAGATCGCTTCGACGAGCGTCAGCCATCATGTCATTGCTCAAAAATACGTTGCGACAAAGATTTACAGTTTCTCGCGAATAAGCATCACCGATCGCATTTCGATAAGAACCAGCGAGGGCTTCAATGCAATGGATATACGCATCCATGCCGGTATAAAAATATTGATTTCGTGGCACCGTGCTAGTCAAACTTGGATCTAATACAACGTGATCAAAAACTGTGTAGTCGCTGTTCATGCCTAATTTGAGCCCAGTTTCTAAATTTGTCATTACACAAGTACGAGTCGCTTCAGCACCAGTGCCAGAAATAGTTGGTACTCCGATTTTGTGCACGCCTGGCACACGAACCAGATCCCAGCCTTGGTAATCGGCGGCTTTTCCACCATTCGTCAATAAATTAGACACGGCTTTGGCAGTATCAAGAGTTATCCCACCGCCAAAACCAACAATTGTTGCAGGTTTATTGTGACCAGATGCATGCAGTGCTGAAACAAGTTTATCGATTCCTTGAGTTGAGGTCTCGTCAACTGTTTTGATGAAATGAACTGCATCATTATTTTTTGCACCCAGAGATTTCGGGAAATCTTTCTTGCTGGAAAAATATTCATCTACGAGAAAAATTGCATTTGGTGTAGATGACTCACGCCGAGAATCAACTAATGCGCAGACGCCTGACACTGAACCTTCGCCAAATGTGAAACGACCAACATTGCGAACCACTTTTATACCGGTGTCAAGAATTGTCATACCAGACCGCGTACCGAGTCGAACATAGAAACTGAAGCATCAAATTTGCCGTTGCTTGCAACAACTGTGCATGGTTCACTGAACACACGCTCAGACATATCTACACCTTCAATTTGAAAAGTGCCACCCGCACCATTGACAAGTGCTAAACCAGCAGCCACATCCCAAAACATGATGTTGTGTTCGGCATAAACATCTGCCGCACCAGTTGCGACCAGCCAGAGTGATGCCGCCGCCGAACCGATCATTCGAATTTTTCCAAAGGAACTCATCGTTGTTGCGAATGCTTCAACTGCCAACCGATCACCAATTGGAAATCTGCTCGGAAACCCTGTGCACAGTGTTGCTTGACCAGGCTCTGCTCTGTCTGACACATGAATCAAAACATCTTCAACATAAGCACCAATTTTTGGACCACCAAAACTTAATTGTCTTGTACCTAAATTAAACAACACACCAAAAAGTGGTTGATTATTTTCCCAAAGTGCCACAGAAATCATTGAAGGACCTAAATTTCGACTGAAGTTATAACTTCCATCTAGTGGATCAATTACCCACAGCAAGTTGGGAAACTTTTCTGAGGCAATAAATCCGGTTTCTTCGCTCAAAATTGGAAACCCGACACCTTTCAATCCTTTAATTAGTTGATCTTCTAAAATCTTGTCGGCCGCAAGTTTCGTTTCGCGTCCATTAATTTGTAGGTCTATAACTTTCTTGGCGTCTTGACTGTTCGCACGAATAAATTTCTTTCCGACTTTACGCACGAGTTCTGTGGTCAACACCACAAGACCTTGAATGTCGTTAATTGTCAGTTCAGTCATTGAGCGACCTCAGGGTTTTCGATATTGAATTGCTTACGCCAAATCGGATCTGCATAATAAATCTTGTAAACAAGTTTCATTGTCTCGTAAGCATCGTGAGATGTTCCGCTTTGAACAGGTTCGTTACTGATAATACTTCGGGTGAACTCGGCAATCTCTGAATCCCATGACGGGTCATCCTTGTATTCAAATAACTCTTCTTTCGGATCTCCATTATCTCGATCTGGGTCGGCCGTAACGAGCGTCATCGTTTCGCTTCCATAGCTTTTAGAGCCTGTCAAAATTCCGCGCAGGATCACACCGCCACGCTGCATATTTATATCAAGGCTGAACTGATGGCGCCACTGGGTTGCTGATGAATTCAGCATTGCGACAACACCATTGTCTGTGCGCATCAGGGCATAAGCATTGTCTTCTACGTTGTAACCCCAATGCCCATTCGAAATGAAACTTTGTACTTCGACAAACTCGCCAGCAATAAGTCGCATCAGGTCAACCATGTGTATGCCTTGATCTAAGAGCACTCCGCCACCAGCAATCTCGCGTTTGGCTCGCCAGTCAGCTTGATTGAAAGTAATTAATTTAGATTTGCCGTAAACACCTCGCATGTTGATGATGTTTCCGTAGCGACCAGACCGAATTATTTTTAATGCATCTTGTACTGAGTCGTGATATCGATGATTGAACCCATACATCAAGCGGCATGAAGGGTTGAGTTTTTCAGTTTCAATCACTCGTGATATATCTGCCATGTCTCGACCTGGTGGTTTTTCACAAAATACGTGCAGACCATGATTCAGACCTGCTTGAGTTACTTCGGCAGCAATGTCGTTAGTGACACAAACAATCAATACATCGAGATCTTGTTCTAGGAGTTGCTGGTAGGTGCGAAAATACGACACACCATTTGGCAAAACTCCATCGTCGCTAAAAACACGGTCACATACTGCGACTAATTTTAGATTTGGATGCCGCTCTACACAATCACCACGACGTTTGCCAACGACACCATAACCAGCAATGCCAACTTTTAGAACTTTTGTTGTCATGGGGTTTATTTGAGATTCTCAATCACTTTGGTAAAGCAGCACCGTGATTTAGAAATACTGTGTCAACTCCATAGGCGATAAATGTATACCCCTCGCTAATCCGTTGCTCAAGCATTTTCGGATCTGGCTGAACTACATGAATACCACATGGCATTTTATGCTTTGCACACATGGACAGTATTTTTGAAAGGGTTTCGAGATATTTTTTATTTTCAAACTCGCCAGTAATTCCTAAACTTGCCGACAAATCGTAAGGTCCGACCATAATTGCGTCCAAACCTTCAACAGCGATAATTGACTCGAGATTGTTGACAGCATCAATGTGTTCGATTTGGGCAATTATTAACGACTCTTGCGCTTCTTGCACGTAAGCATCGAAAAATTTGCCAAAAACATTTGCTCGCTGAAAACCAACGCCACGTCGTCCTCGCGGCGGCCAATGACATTCATTGATGATCGCTTGAAGTTGCGCAGCCGAAGAAATCATCGGAATCACAACACCAGCAGCACCTTGATCAAGCGCTTGGCGACAGTTAATCGGCAAAGGACTTGCGACTCGCGCTAATGGCAGCGTTCCTCCAAGTTCGAGCGCACGAAAAAGATCAGGTAACTGACTTAATGAAACTGGTCCATGCTCCATATCAATCGCAACCCATTGGTAGCCAGAGCGTCCCATGATTTCAGCCACATTCGAATCAGTAAGTTGCATCCAACTGCCGACAACAGATGTGCCGCTACGCAGTGATGCTCGAATTGTCCGCACTCGTTCAAGCCTGTCCATTGATACCTCAATTTACGAAAGTGATGCTTAGCAATTTACAGAGAAATGGTGGCGGGGGTAGGATTTGAACCTACGACCTTTGGGTTATGAGCCCAACGAGCTACCGGACTGCTCCACCCCGCGTCGTGCCACTAAGGCTACCAGCGGCGTGCCATAATCGCAGATGCGATGTCGTTATTCAATCGAACTCCAAAAGCGACACAGTCTGACTTGGAGACGCTCAAAATTGAACTCGCCGAACTGCGTGGAGAATTAACAAAACGAACCAATGCCCTCTCGCTTGTTACTGCATTGACTAATGGCCTAGATCAAAAGATTGCAATCATTGATACTCGATTGACAACTATGACTACAGAATTGTCACATCAACTTCACGAACTTGGATCAGAGATTGAATCTCTCGCTCAAACTTCACAAGAAACCGCTTCTCGTGAAGCTTTAGAACAACTTCGAGTTAATCAAACTCGAATTGCTAATGAACAGGCTCGATACGAAATTGCATTTCGTCAAGATCTAGCTGAAATCATCGAGCAAATTCGGCGCACTCAATAAAATTTTTAACAACTTGCTTTAGAATTTCTCAGCCACCAACTAAAGATATCGCTTGGCTAATTAAGGCTCGAGCCTCTGCAAGTTTTTGCTGATACAACGCGAAGTCTGGTGGTGTACTTCCGAGAGCGGCGTCGGCTTGAGCAAACAAATCTTCGGCTTTCGCGAGAAGTGCAGCAGGAGTATCTAGAGCAGTGCTACCACCAGAACTACTTGAAGGAACAGTTGTCGCGCTTGAAGAACCACCGGTTGAAGTATCTTCAAGCGGCACAGATGACCCGTCATCCACACGATCTCCAAGGTTTTTGTTGAATCCTGGAAACAATTTAGCAATCGCCTCAGTTAAACCATCGGCAAGAACAACCTTATTGTTATACGAGGCAAGAAATTTGCGGACGAATATTTGTTTCGCGGTTGGATCATCAGGACGAACAAATAGCGGTCGCACGTAGACCAGACCTTTGCCGATGCTGACAATTTGCAAGTCGCCAAAAATTACTCTTGAACCTCGTTGGTCTAGCAAAGTGATCTGCTGCGAGACTGCTGGATCGCTGCCAATTTCTGCTGCGATCGTTGCAGGACCTTCTGGCAATGGGTCTCCAACTTTGTAAACGGTTAGTTGACCATATGTTTTCGGATCACTTGATACGACCATGAATGCTCGCAATTCTTTTCGAGCGTTGTCGGCAGAAAATGGAACAAACGGACGCAACATTGAAAACACACCAGTTTTTGCTTCGCTACTTGGGGCGTGAAACATGGTGTAATACGGCTCAAACCTTGCAACGCTGGCATCACGAACATCGCCCGTATTAATTGAATTCAAATCAGTGGTGAGACCACCCGCAACTGCACCGCTGACACCTTCTGGTTCGGTCGCCGGGGCCTGAGCAACACTCCACGCCGCATTGCGATTAAAGAACATCGTTGCGTCGTCGAACTGATATCGACCATAGGTGTTGGTTTGCACACGAAATAAATCTTCTGGATATCGGAAGTGGTCGACAAGTTCTTTTGGTGCCGCCGAAACTGGCGTAAATAAGTTTGGATAAACCGATTGCCAAGTCGCAACTATTGGATCTTTTTTATCAACAACATAAAACTTCATCGAGCCGTCATAAGCATTAACAACAATTTTTACACTATTGCGAACATAGTTGAAGTCAGTATTTAAACCGCTGCCAACAGACAGTTGATCAATATTTGCTCGCTGCGCATACGGATATCGGTTTGTCGTCGTGAACGCATCTAATACCCACATCACTTTTCCACCGACTACCACCGGGTATGGATCTGCGTCGAGTTTTAGAAATGGTGCGATTTTTGCTGCTCGCTCATGAATATTTCTAATAAATAAAATTTGTGACTCTGGCTTAATTAGACCAGACCCAAACAAGTTGTACTCACCAAAATGCACAGCAAATGCGGCACGGCGCACAAGAGATGACAGTTGAACACCGCCCTTGCCGGCAAAATTGCTTGCCTTGGTATCTGCACATGCCTGCTCTGCCTCGCGACTATTAACCAACGCATACGAGTCGAGACCTTCACCGAAATATAATTCGGGCTGTTGCACATCAAGTGCCATATAGATCGGCCGACCGTCAACAGTTACTTTGCTGGCAGGTGCAACTACGAGTCCGCAGCCATGTGTATACAGAAGATGTCGCGAAACCCAAGTGCGGTTTGGAATACCGGCAGTATTTAGTTCGCGGGCAGCAACCAAAACTTGTTGAACACGTCCATCAATGTCATAGCGATCAACATCTAGATCACGAATCGCATAATAAGAAGTCTGACCTTCGTCTAAAACAAATCGGTCGCGCATTTGCAACGGGTCAAGCTGACGAACGTCACGCAAAGGTTCGACGTCGGCAGAAACTTCATCCGCACTGATCGCAGAGAACTTCACGTCAACTTGCTTCACATCACTAAGGCCCATTGCGTTCTTCGTCGCAGTCAAGTTGCGATCAATATATGGAAGCTCTTTCGTGCTGACGTTTGGCTGAACCGAGAACCGTTGCACAAGTGACGGATAGATCGCTCCTGCAACTATTGCTACGACAATCCAAAGAATCGTTGCAAGAACCGGCAAGCGCCAACCCTTTTGCAAAACGTTCCACAAAAACAATCCCGCGACAGCAACTGAAACCAGAATCATCAAACTTGTAGCTGGAAGTTGCGCGGTTACGTCTGTATATGTTGCACCTTGCACTACTCCACGTGTTGAGCGAGTTAACTCAAATCGACCAAACCAATATGAGACCGCACGCGAAATTGCAATCAATGCGAATAAAACAGAAAGGTGTGCTTTGGCTTGCGGTGTTACGTGACGACCTTGCACCTGAAACTGAATCGAACCATTGACATAATGAATCATCGTTGTAACGAGAGTGATTAAAACAAGTGCCGCTAATGACCAACTAACTAAAAACTCAAGAAATGGCAAGCGAAATATATAGAAACTTAAATCTCGAGAAAACAGCGGATCTTTGATTCCGAAGGCTTGAGAATGGCGAAATAACTGCCAGTCTTGCCATTGCGCGGTTGCGGGCAAACCTACAAACAGCCCGAGCACTATAGAAATAGCCGACCGCACTAGCCACTGACGTTTTGCAACTAGTTGTCGATAGCCGGCAAGTGCTCGTTGCTCTATTGAAACTGGCAAATCATCTGGCGCCAGACGATCGGCGAGCCAAAGATTCAACATCATTACCGCGGCAAAAATCAAAACAAAAACAGCGGCGAGCGTAATTTTCGTTGTTAGAACGCCCCAAAAAATATCTGTCCGACCAAGTACATCAAACCAAAGCACATCAACATAAAAACCTGAGAGACTTCGCGCAGAGATTCCGCCGATTACAAAAACTGCAAGAATCGCCGACCAAACAGCGCGACCTTTTTTAAATGAATTCAGACGAAATCCACCACCAGGTGGGCGTCGATTACGTGGTGAACGAGGTAGGTCGGAGGGGTTCCGCACGAATGAAAGACTAGCGGGTAGCTGGAACTACAAGACAGCGACATCCAGAATGAATTACCGGATGTTCGTGACCAGTAGGAAAGTTTTCACCTCGTGCAATTGCTCCCGCGAGTGAATTATCTTCGGCATCTGCACACGGTGGACCATTCGGATCAACCATCCAACAAACTTTTGTGCCAGCATCAAGAACTAGATAGGCGCCACGACTGTAAGCGAGCCGAGTGACATCTCCGACAAGTTTGTCGACTTGTTGCATTTTCCATTCGCGATAAACAGTGCGAATCAAACTTGACATTTCATTGCTGTCACCAGCACTCTTCTCTGCACATTTCTGAATCCGAGTGCGAAGCGGAAGCACGATCTCATCTGCCAGTTTCTTTGACATCACCTGCATCACTGCCGTGTTGCTAATTTTTTTTCTCAAGTCGGCTTTAAGACTTTTTGAGAGCGATTGAGCGCCAGCCATTGCGGCTTCAATCAAGTCTTTGCTCGTGGCTTCAACAAAAGATTGCACGTGACTATCAAAAGTTGGCAACACTTTCTCTAGAGCAACCTGGGCTTTTTTGCTCTGCAGATAATTAAGCATTGCATTTTCTTCATCGGCAAGAACTCGCTTTAGTTTCTTGGCTAAAACTTCAATCATCGGAGTAAGCGCATCGTCACGCTTACTAAAAATTTGGGCATCGGGCTTTGCTGAAACTGGTGCTTTGCGAGGTTCAACAACTGATGGCGAAGCCTTCATCGGTTGTTTTGCAATTGGTTCGACTTGCTTGACTGAACCAGCCACAGAATCTGCGCCAGCTTTGCGCAATTTTGCAAAAAGATCATCAACGCTAGAATTTTTTGGATTAACTACTGCAGGTTTCTCGGCAACTGGTAACTCTAAAACTGGCGCATCTGAAACTGGCGCATCAGTTGATGGATGCAAACGCCGTGAGGTTCTGCCAAAGAGTTGAACGACTTTTGCACGATGACCATCATCTGGTTCTAGATCTGCTTCTGGCTGGATCTCTGGTTTTACTTCTTGCCGCATCACTGGCTGCACTTTTTCTTCAACAACTGCTGTTTCTATATTCGGCTCTACAACTTTCTCACGTTCTAATACTTCGACCGGCATCGCAATACTTTCGTCAACTGGCAAAGTTGTGATATCAGCAACTACTGGCACCGACTCATCATCTTCAAATTTCTCTCGATCAAATTGGACAACATTTTTGATCGTGCTATCTATGACACCTTCTGGAAGTGCCCGTGTCAATTCGTCGGCTGCGTCATCGAATTCACTCAAATCACCCATGACATCGTTGGCTGCCAGACGCGCACGCTCAAACGCCGACATCAACCTGTCACGGTCACGGACCAATTGTTCGATTTGTTGTTTCGCGAGTTCGCGACGCCTTGCAAGTTCTGACAACATCTTTTCGCGATACGCGCGCGCTTCGTTGACCATTTCACGCCCTTGCTGTTTGGCAAGTTCAATTTCTGATTCGCTATCAGTGACAGCATCGCTGCGACGCCTTGACACTTCGATTTCGGCTTCTTCACGCAATCTCGCACTTTCTGCAGTTGCTTCGCGCACTAAACGTTCTGCCGATTCGGCACCACGTGCTCGCATTTGCTGTGCTGCTTCGCGGGCCACCGAAAGTACGCGAGCAGTTTCTTCACCGAGCAGAGTTGTCACTGTTGCCTCGTCAAGAACACCAGGATCTGACAAACCACGAGTTTGCATTGCGCGCATTTCGCTTTCTAAAAATCTTTCGCGTTCTTGCAACCGGGCTAACTCAGCAGAAACCATCCTCAAAAAATCTCGAACCTCGCCTTGGTCATAGCCGCGACGCTCAACATTGAATTGAGCCGATCCGACCGCCGCAGGTGACGACGGGTCAGGGCGCGAGAAGGTAATCGCCATGTATTAAGAATAAACCGTTATCAGAGCTCAATCGCGTCTTTAGAAATATCACTACCACCGATTTTTTTCAAATACGCCAGTGCTTCGCTGAGATCGGCAACTGGAACAATCAATAGACCTTTGCCCGCAACTCGCTTCGCAGCGGCAATTTCTTCTTTTGTTTGGGCACTTGGAACAAAAAACACTTTTGCCCCTGAGGCTTTAACTGCAACAGTTTTCTGGCGCAAGGCACCAATCGCTCCAACGGTTTCATCTCCGTCAATCGTGCCAGTTGCGGCAACTTTTATTCCACCAGTGAGTTCGCCAGGAGTTAATTCGTCAATCAAAGCAAGCGTGAATGCAAGACCCGCTGATGGTCCACCAATTAAGTCAGTGTTGATACCAACTTCAAACGGCAACTTAACTTTTCGAGTGTCTGCCGGCCATACTCCGATGATTGTGCGGTTTGGGTCATCGGGGCTGACCATCAGTTCAACCTTTTTTGTAACCGTCTCAGAAGAGTTGAGCGGCTTGACCGTTATTTCAACAACTTCGCCCGGCGAATAATCAGCCATCAATGGCAACAAGTCTGACAAAGTCGGAATCTTTATACCATCAAAAGCAATTACGGTGTCGCCGAGTTTCAACTGCAAGCAAGCACTCAACGGGCGTGGAATTTTATCGCAGACTAATTGTTCAATAATTAATTCACCATAACTAATTGAGACTTCGTATCCCAGGCGATTTAGTGCAACATATTCTGCAATTTGTTTTGCGGTCGCCATTGCTTCGAATCCAAGTCGTTGTTGTTCGCCTGGGGTTGTCGTGCCAAATTTTTTATCACGATCTAAAACGTCTACGTCTGGATCAACAACGCCAATTACTGCGTCAAGTGCGCTCAACTTTGATCCATATGCGGTAACAAATAAAATCGGCGATGATGTCTTGTAACGGTCGGCAAGTTGAAGCGCTGCTTCATCAAACGACAATCGCGATGCAACCTGCTCTGCCGATCCTGGTGCAACTTCCCAATAATTGACTCGAACCAACGCAGAAATAATTATTGCTCCGGTAACTAGCCACACGATCGTGAGCATCGGCAACGCCCACCACATGTTGCGGTGACGCGGTGCGATCACCGTTTCCTGCTCGCCAGACACGAGTGGCGATACGATAGAAGGAGTCGTGGTTGTGTCGATACTCATGTCACTCACCGTCTTTGATGTTACGGTCAGGTCTACTGCAATCATCGTGCTGAGCCTGATTACGTTTTGGCTCGCAACCAGAAATCGCGTCCATAATAAATCCCAACCTTTGGCTGTTCGTGTGGATAATCAACGCACTAATTTATACTCGCCGACAATGACCACGCAGCACATTCGCACTTTTGGACTTATCGGGCTTACCAGCATCGTCACCGGATTGGTAGTGGCAGTGTCTATTTCGGTGATGGCCGCCGTTGTCGTCTCTGCGATAAACCGTTTGATAGGTCAATAACCAATGAAAGTTCTTGTAACTGGCGCTGATGGTTTCATCGGATCCCACCTTGTAGAGGCACTCGTCAAACGAGGTCACAAAGTACGAGCGTTCGTTTTATACAACTCATTTAACTCATGGGGTTGGCTTGACGATGTTGATCCAGCGATTCGCGAGAGTATTGATATTTTCGCCGGAGATATCCGCGACCCGCACGGTGTCGACAATGCCGTTTCGGGCCAAGACGTTGTATTGAATTTGGCTGCACTGATCGCAATTCCATATTCGTATCACTCGCCCGACACATATATAGATACGAATGTCAAAGGCACTTTAAATGTGTTGCAGGCAGCCCGCCGACACTCAGTGACAAGAATTATTCAGACATCGACGAGTGAGGTTTACGGAACTGCTCAATATATTCCAATTGATGAGAAACATCCTTTGCATCCACAATCGCCATATGCGGCAACAAAAGTTGGTGCAGATCAACTCGCATTAAGTTTTCATGCGTCATTCGGTTTGCCAGTTGGAATTCTTAGACCCTTCAACACTTATGGTCCTCGACAATCAGCAAGAGCAGTTATCCCAACAATTATTAGTCAACTTGCAACAAATCGCGAAGTAAAACTTGGGTCACTATCACCGACACGAGACTTCACTTTTGTTGAAGATACGACAGCGGGTTTTATTGCCGCAGCCGAGAGTGATGCAATCATCGGTGAAACAATAAATATAGGTAGTGGCTTTGAAATATCGGTTGGAGATACTGCCAAAACGATTGCCAAACTTATGAAAATTGATTTGAAACTTACCAATGACAAGCAACGCGAACGGCCTGAAAATTCTGAAGTAGAACGACTTCATGCTTCAATCGACAAGGCAGGCAAACTGCTCAAATGGCAACCATCATTAGTTGGTTTAGACGGATTCAAAGTTGGATTGCAGCGAACGATTGAATGGTTCTCAAACCCCACCAATCTTTCGCGTTACAAGGCAGATCGTTACAACCTTTAATTAGATGACGACTCACGATTTGCCAACACAAGAATTTCTTGAAGTGCTTACTTCGGTACTTGGTCGGGTTGAAAACTCAACGATTGCTCTTCATGAACCAGATATTGGTACGCACGAGCACAAAATAGTTGCCGAGTGTCTTTCGTCTGGCTGGGTGTCATCAGTTGGGGCTTTTATAACTCAGTTCGAAAAAGAACTTTCAAAAATAACTGGTGCAAAATATGTCGTCGCAACAGTCAATGGAACTGCAGCACTTCACCTCGCTTTGCACTCAGTCGGAGTCAAACCCGGCGATGAAGTAATTATTCCGACATTAAGTTTTGTTGCCACCGCCAACGCGGTTGCCCATTGTGGTGCTATTCCTCATTTTGCTGATAGCAACACAGACACACTCGGAATGGACCCGACTGCATTACGAAAACATCTTGCAGCAATAACCAGCAAACGCGGCCCCGATCTCTTGAACACAAAAACTGGGCGGAGAATAAGCGCAATCGTGCCAATGCACACATTCGGACACCCAACTCAAATCAAAGAACTGGTTTTAGTTGCTGACGAATTTGGTCTGCCGATAGTCGAAGATGCAGCAGAATCACTTGGTAGTTACGTCGGCGATAAACACACTGGAACATTCGGACGGTGCGGCACTTTGAGCTTTAACGGAAATAAGACGATCACAACCGGTGGTGGCGGAGCAATTCTTACTAACGATGAATCTCTCGCAGCCAGAGTTCGCCATCTTGCAACTACCGCGAAAATTTCTCACGACTACGAATATGTTCATGATTTAACCGCTTGGAACTACCGTATGCCGAATCTCAATGCCGCCTTGGGTTGTGCACAGCTCGACCGTCTCGCTGAATTTCTGAAACATAAACGAAATCTTGCTCACAAATACGATGAAGCACTAAAAGATGCAAAGTTTTTAAAATTTGTTAGCGAACCGCGCGGAACAACATCAAATTATTGGCTAAATACTGTCCGCCTCGTGGTGCCAAATCTACAAACTCGCAATGAACTACTCACTGGCGCAAGATCGCGCGGTTACTTATGTCGACCAGCATGGAATCTGCTTCATCAACTTCCGATGTACGAGCAATCACCTCGCGCAGAATTGCCTGTTGCACAACTTCTTGTTGACTCTCTGATAAATGTACCGAGTAGCGCAAACTTAGGATCATGACTTCCAACCGAAAGATCTGTGTGGTTACTGGAACTAGAGCAGAGTACGGACTGCTCGCGCCCCTGATGTCTTTGCTGAAACAAGATTCGGATATTGACTTCCAACTAGTTGTTACTGGCGCACACTTATCGGCACAGCATGGATCAACACTTAAGTTCATTGAGCAAGATGGGTTTGTTGCCAATGAATTAGTTGACCTGGCGCTAAGTGACGACTCGGCTCTAGGTGTCGCGAACGCTGCAGGTCGGGCTACATCGCAACTCGCCGATGCTTTCGCGAAACTTAAACCAGATGTTGTCGTCGTATTAGGTGACAGATACGAAATTCTTGGTGCAGCACAAGCAGCATTAATTTTGGGTATCCCAATCGCCCACATTCATGGAGGCGAAGTAACAACTGGGGCCTTTGATGACAGCATCCGCCATGCAATCACGAAAATGTCGAATCTTCACTTTTGTGCAGCCGAAGATTATCAACGACGACTTATTCAACTTGGCGAATCACCAGACACAGTGTTTAATGTCGGGGCTCTTGGCGTTGATGTGTTGCTAAATATTCCAAAAATGAGCAGAGACGAGTTGGCTTCTGTAGTTGGCATTGCGCTGGGCAAAGAACTATTACTAGTTACATTTCACCCAACTACTCGCAGCGAAATGACAGTGGCAACAGAGTTGCACGAGTTGCTTAGCGCACTCGAACATTTTGCCCTTGCAACAATTGTGTTTACTGGAGTTAATGCCGATCCTGGTTATTCACTCGTGAATAATGAGATTCAGAAATTTGTCGCGCGTGATTCATCACGTCGTGTTTTACATAATTCGCTTGGCCAAAAAAGCTATATCAACTTAATGAGTATTGCTGATGTGGTCATCGGCAACTCTTCAAGCGGAATCATCGAAGCCCCAGCACTTCATGTTGCAACAGTAAATATCGGCACCCGACAAGATGGTCGTCTTCGTGCTGATTCGATTATCGATGTCAAGTTTGGCCAGAACGAAATCCGTACTGCAATTGAGACTGCGCTTTCACCGCTTTTTAAGTCACGTTGTAGCACGGCTACAAGCAAGTACGGCTATGGCAACACCGCCAAGACCATCGCCGATACGCTAAAAAATGCGCCCTTAACAACTCACAAAACGTTCTTCAACATTTTATAATGACAAAAAAAACTTTCATAATCGCTGAAGCTGGCGTAAACCATAACGGTTCAATGGATATTGCACGCAGTCTGATTGATGCGGCGGTTGCAGCCAAAGCAGATGCTGTCAAATTCCAATCGTTTGTTGCCACTTCAATAGTTACTGCAAGCGCACAAAAAGCTGACTATCAAATTGTCCAGACTGGTGGCCAAGAGTCTCAATTAGAAATGTTGCAACACTTGGAGTTGTCGCACACTCAACAGCGTGAACTATTTGAATACTGCAATAGTTGCGGCATTGCGTTTCTCTCAACACCATTCGATACCGAAAGTTTGAGGTTTCTTGTTGACAGTATTGGTTTATCAATAATCAAAATAGGTTCTGGAGAATTGACAAATGCTCCCTTTTTGCTAGAAGTTGCGCGGTGTGCCAAGCAAGTCATTCTTTCAACCGGTATGAGCACAATCGCTGAAGTGCAATCGGCGCTCGGCGTTATCGCTTTTGGTATGACCAACGACCAAACTTCAAATCCATCATTAACTGCCTGCGAAAAAGCCTTAGCCAGCGATGCAGGCAGAGAAGTCATACGCCAACGCGTGACACTGTTGCATTGCACAACCGATTATCCAACTTCACCGACTGACATAAACCTTCGAGCGATGCTTACATTGCGTGAAAAATTTGGTTGTCAAGTTGGCTTATCTGATCACTCAGTTGGCACTCACGTCGCTGTTGGTGCCGTGGCGATGGGTGCAACAGTTATTGAAAAACATCTCACAACAAGTCGTAATCTGACCGGGCCAGATCACAAAGCATCGCTTGAGCCAGAAGAATTCAAGACACTCGTTGCAAATATCCGCGATATTGAAGTTGCCTTTGGTAGTGCAGAAAAAAATCCGACAGCCAACGAAACGAAAAATCAACAAGTTGCTCGTCGAAGTATCGTCGCCTCTAAGCCGATTAAATTAGGCGAAACTTTCACCACCGAAAATATTGTCGTCAAACGACCTGGCACCGGGCAGTCACCATTCAAATATTGGGATCTTCTCGGAACTAAATCAACACGTGACATAGCCGAAAATGAAATGATTTAAAATCATGACAAGCAAATATTTGATCGCTTGTGGTGGACATGGACGAGTTGTTCTTGATGCATTGACTAATAACGGTCAAAAAATTGATGGAATAATTGATGCTCAATTAAAAATTGGAAGCCTTATTTTTGGAGTACCAATAGTCGGCGACGATGAATTTATCAAAACGCTAGATCCAAAAAATACAGAACTAGTCAATGGTCTCGGGTCGACTGGAGATACGACGCTGAGACAAGAAATTTATGTGCACTGGACAAATCTTGGTTTCAAATTTGTCGGCGTTCAACATTCGTCTGCAGATATTGGGGCTGAATGCAGCATTGATGACAGCGCACAGGTGATGGCTGGGGCAGTATTACAAAATCGTGTTCGAGTCGGAAAAAATGTCGTTATAAACACTCGCGCATCAGTTGATCACGATGTTCTAATTGCCGATCATGTCGTAATCTCACCGGGAGCGATTATTTCTGGTGGTGTGAAGATTGGTCACGGAGCGTTTATCGGCGCAGGTGCAGTAATTATTCAAGGTCTAGAGATTGGAAATAACTGTGTTATCGGTGCTGGTGCGGTTGTCCGCCATAATGTCGCCAACGCAACGACCGTCGTGGGGAACCCAGCAACACAATTAGAATAGAAGCAATGTCAAGTTGGCGAGATTCGCTCGTTTCGAGCTCGATGACACTGCGTCAAACAATTGAAGCAATCAGTGCTTCGAGTTTACAAATCGCGCTGGTCGTTGACGAAAACAACAAACTTCTCGGAACGATAACTGACGGTGACATTCGTAAAGTAATTTTGGCTGGCAAAGATTTAGATGTCACTGCTGCTGAGGCGATGCGAAAAAATCCAATCACAAGCGCAGCAAAAACACCGCGACGAGAAATTCTCAAACTAATGCGCGACAAACGGATTCACCAGATGCCTCTTATTGACGACTCTGGTCGGGTTATAGATGTACTGACCGTCGATGACATGCTCGGGGCTCAACAGAAATCCAACGCTGTCGTGATAATGGCTGGTGGACTCGGAACTCGCCTTCATCCACTCACTCAAGACACACCAAAGCCGATGCTAAAAGTTGGTGGCAAACCAATTCTTGAAACAATTATTCAATCATTTATCGATCAAGGTTTCGTAAATTTTTTCATTTCGCTGAATTATAAAGCTGAAATAATCACAGATTATTTTGGAGATGGCTCACGCTTTGGAGTTTCTATCACCTACTTGCATGAAACGACTCAACTCGGCACCGCAGGCGGTCTTTCGCTATTACCGAAAAATATTTCATTACCCATAATTGTGATGAATGGCGACTTGCTGACAAGAATTTCAGTAGATGCCTTGCTTGATTTTCACGAGAGTGAAGGTGCAGTAGCAACAATGGTCGTGCGCGAAGATCACTATCAAATTCCTTATGGTGTCGTCGAAGTCGATGGAACTCAAATTATTAGTGTTGACGAAAAGCCAACACAAAGACATTTAGTGAATGCTGGAATCTACGTCATGAGTCAAAAAGGGTTAGCAAACATTCCGAGCGAAACCTACTATGACATGCCAACTCACTTTGCAAAACTTTCTAAAGACGGTCACCGCACTGCGGCATTTCCGTTGCATGAATATTGGGTTGATATTGGTCGACTCGATGAACTTGAACGTGCACAACGAGAATGGCCTCGGGAAGTTCAGTGAAAATTGCGGTAATCGGTGCTGGTTCGATCGGTTCTAAACATGCACGAATTTTGCGAGATTTGCAACATGATGTTGTCTCTATTTCGAGCCATGCCGAACCTGGTAAATACCACACAATTGCCGACGCTCTGAAACACGAACAGTTTGAATACGTGATTATTGCGAGCAAGACAAGCCAGCACAACAGCGACTTACACAAACTTTATGATTCCAAATTTTCCGGCAAAGTACTAGTCGAAAAGCCGCTCTTCGCATCTTTCGAAAAACTCGGCGCCAATACTTTTAGTGTCGCGGCAGTTGGATATAACCTTCGTTTTCATCCAGCCATCAAATGGCTTAGGGCTAACCTCCTGTCGCTTGGAGAGATTTCTTCAGCAAATTTTTATGTAGGTCAATATTTGCCGACTTGGCGTAAGTCGATTAACTATCAAACTTCTAGTTCTGCTTCAACTGATGCCGGTGGTGGTGTACTACGCGATCTGAGTCATGAATTAGATCTGGCTCAACTAATGTTCGGCGATTGGCATCAACTGACTGCCATCGGTGGAAAGTTCAGCGACCTCGAAATTGAAACGGCTGACACATTTTCTGTCCTGATGAATTCATCGCGCTGTCCGGCTGTTTCAATTCAACTTAATTATCTAGATCGAGTGTCCCAACGAAGCATCACGGTCAACGGCAATAACGGAACTATCTCACTTGACCTTATTTCTGGCGTTGCGAAATACAATGATTCGACAGAAATATTTAAATCTGAGCCAGATCAAACTTATTCTGATCAACATAAAGCAATCATCGCTGGAGACAAAGATGACCTTTGCACATTTGATAACGCATTGACAGTTGTTAAAACTATTGAGGCAATCGAGTCTGCATCAAATAAACATGAGTGGATTAAAAAATGAAAGTTCTCTGTACGATCTGCGCACGCGCTGGTTCTAAAGGTGTGGCCAATAAAAATTTAAGAATAATAAATGGTCTGCCACTTATTGCTTATTCATTGCAACAAGCGATCGAGACTAATTTGTTTACTGAAATTGCAGTAAGTAGCGACAGTGCGGAGATCCGCAATACGGCACTTGAATACGGTGCAACGTTTGTTGTTAATCGCCCAGCAGAGATGGCATCAGATACGGCGCCCAAACTTCCGGCGATAAAGCATTGTTTAGAGACAACAGAGCGAAAATTCGGTGAGTTTGAAGTAGTTGTCGACTTAGATGCCACCGCCCCATTACGCAATGCATCAGACATTATTGGTGCTTTCGAACTTCTCAGGTCAACAAATGCGGACAACGTGATCACAGGTACTCCAGCGCATCGCTCGCCATATTTTAATCTTGTTGAAACAGACACGAATGGGGTCGTCCACCTTTCTAAAGCGCCAAAAGAAACTGTTGTTCGTCGTCAAGACTCGCCAGAGTGTTTTGATATGAATGCCTCAATTTATGTTTGGAAACGCACTGCACTAATCAACAACCAAAGTTTATTTTCACCGACCACACGGTTGTTTGTGATGCCGCGCGAACGTTCGCTTGACATAGATTCGCAAGCCGACTTTGAGATGGTTGAATGGATGATGTCGAAAGGCACTAAAAAATAATGGCAGAAAAATCTTCAAATATTTTTAGCCTGTCAGGCAAAGTTGTTTTGGTTACTGGTGGTGCCGGACTGCTTGGTCAAGTCTTTTGCAAAGCACTCGCTATTGCAGGTGCAAATGTGGCTGTAGTTGATATAAATGAAACTGCAGCAAAATTAACAGCAACAACAATTGCCAAAGAGTCTGGTTGCAAAGTATCTGGTTTTGGTTGTGATATTGCCTCACCAGAATCGGTCTTAAAAATGGTTTCAGAAGTTATCAGTGATCTTGGACGAATTGATGTATTAGTCAATAACGCAGCATCAAAATCCTCGAACCTAGATGATTTTTTTAAACCTTTTGAGGAGTACTCGTTGCAAACATGGCGAGAAGTCATGTCAGTAAATGTTGACGGTTTATTTTTGGTGGCACAGGCTGTTGGCAAACAAATGAAACTGCAGGGCGGTGGATCAATCATTCAAACATCATCTATATATGGTGTCGTCGCACCAGACCAGCGAATCTATGAGGGCTCAGAATACAACGGCAGACCGATTAATACACCAGCCGTCTACAGCGCTTCAAAAGCAGCAGTAAATGGTTTGACCAGTTATTTGTCGACCTATTGGGCTGACAGTGGTATTCGAGTTAACTCGCTCACTCCCGGCGGAATTGCTTCGGGTCAGAACAGCGAATTC
>JAEMRY010000018.1:0-3104 GCA_016463105.1 Ilumatobacteraceae bacterium
CAACTTCGACAGAATTAAATTCTTCGACGCCAGTGACAACATCGTCACTGCTTGATTGGGTTGCAACTGCGACAATTGCCGCGATTGCAATCGCTGCGGCGATACTGCCAATTAGCCAGACAGATTTGTTAGATGACTTATTTTTGCTATTCATATTTATTTCTTCTCCATTTCAGGGATTGTAACTAAAACGATTGTTGTGAAAAATGCCGTGAAGGCCATGAATGAGAGTGTGACAAAACCAAAACTCTCAAACCAAACAAACTCGCACGGAAGTTCGGCATCGCACACGCCAGCATCCAAGTTTGGAAATCTCTCTAGAAACCAGTGATACGTAGAAACTGATCCACCTACAAGAGCGAGAACAGCTACAACAATTTTAGTGAATTTAAATTTTTTGAAGACGGCAACGATGAGAAAAATCGCTAACGGGTACATTGCTGCTCGTTGATACCAGCAGAGTCGACACGGCTTGTAGTTGACGATCTCTGAGAAGTAAAGACTGCCGAGCATCGAAGTTGTGGTGATCAACGCTGCGAGAGGTAGTGCAATTTTTTTGACTTCAAGCAAGAAATTATTTGCCTTGGTGAGCCGAGCAAAAATCACAACGAGACCCAGGCCGAGCGTGCCGAGACTGAGCATCGAAAAGAAAAGTTCAAACACTTCGTTGTTCATCGTGCGTACTACGCTAATTGCCAGAGAGTGATTCACGAATGAACTTGATAATTGAACCGGAGCAACCTTAAATGACGAATTTAAAAGACCAACTCAAAGCAGATTTGACAGCCTCAATGAAGGCACGCACCGAAGTCGAAACTTCAACCCTGCGAATGACGCTTGCAGCGATTATGAACGCCGAAGTAGCGGGTGATGAAGCAAAAGAACTAACGAACGAGCAGGTTCAAGAAGTCGTGCGAGCTGAGGCTAAAAAACGCGCTGAATCTGCAGACATATATAAGGACGCAGGTCGCACTGAGGCCGAGACCGCCGAACGCTCAGAATTAGCAATTCTCGAGCGTTATTTGCCGGCCGCAATGAGCGATGCCGATCTTGAACAGATTGTGGATCAAGAGGTGGCGGCGGCTGCCAGTTCGGGGTTAACAGGGCCAAAGGCAATGGGTGGGGTAGTTAAAGCCGTACGCAATCGGGCAGGCGCAGGCGCCGATGGGGCAAAAATCGCCAATTTAGTTAAGTCCCGACTCGCATAGCCATCTGAGTTCTAGGGCATTTGTGCAACATTCTTTGACAGAGACCAGTCTTTGTATATACAGTGAAGTTAGGCACAATGCCGTTTTCCGAAGGGGGAAATGAAATATGAAGAAATTATTCACAGGTGGTCGTCGCAAAGTTGTTGCCGTGATGGCAATTGCGCTTGTGGCTTCTCTCACCCAAGTTACAACCAGCGGTGCATCGGGTGCAGACACACCAAAGCGTGGTGGAAATATCACAGTTGGTATTTTTGACTCGTTCCCGGGATATTGCATGGCAGACAACTTGGCGAACTCTTCGCTAATGGCCGGTCGTACTATTTATGAGACATGGGTTGAGCAACGAGTCGATGGCAAAATTGTCCCGTACTTGCTTAAGTCATTTGAGCACAGCGCAGACTACAAAACTTGGTTGCTGACAATTCGAGATGGCATCACGTTCCATGACGGCACTCCTGTAAATGCAACAGCATTGTTGCTAAACATTCAGGCTTTGCGCGGAGCGCTCTACATCAACGGCTTGCTTGGCAGGTCTCCAGCGAGCAAAGGCGCTCTTGGTACTGCAGTAGGTTTCACTGCAAACATTCAAGATGTCGTTGCAGTTGGTGCGATGTCGGTGCAAGTTACTTTGTATCAAGCAGAGTCTGATTATCCAGAATCGCTTTACGCATCGGGTCGTTTCTTTGCCCGTGCGCCAAGTCAAATTCTTGGAACAACATGTTCGACAAAACCAGTTGGTACTGGTGCGTTCAGGTTGGTTTCAACAGAGTTGACAAAACTTGTTGTTGAAGCCAATCCTGATTATTGGCGCAAAGATGCCAAGGGCGGCAAGTTGCCATACCTTGACGGAATCACCTTTACATTCTTGCCAGATGCACAACCACGCGTTAGCGGTGTGAAGAGTGGTGCGCTCGCAGCAACGATGTTCTCGTCGGCTTCAGAAGCCAAGCAGATTCTTGACTTGCAAAAAAATAAGAAACTGACGTCGATTATTTCGCCGACAGATTACTATCCAACAATTTGGTTGAACCACAAGATCGCTCCATTCAGCAGCAAGAACGCGCGTCTCGCCGTTTCTCATGCGATGGACCGTGCTAAGTGGTTGAAGGTTCGCCAAAAGGGCTTGGGCATGGTTCCAGACTCGATCGTTGGACCAAACAACATTATGTACAACAAGAAGGGCTACGCAGGATTTGACCTCGCAAAAGCGAAAGCTGCTGTGGCTGCCTACGCGACAGAAACAGGTAAAGCTCTTGAGTTTAGTTTGCCGTACGTAAGTGCGTCTGCTGACTCAACTGCAAACGCTGTTCTCTTGCAGCAGATGTGGCAAGCAGCCGGAATGAAAGTGAATCTCTTGTCGGTAACGACAGCAGAGGCGATTCAAAAAGCATTCCCAATGCAATTCCAACTCTTGCCGCTTCTGTTGATGGAAGGTACAAGTACTGGTTTCATTGTTCCGTTCGTAGTGAGCGATATGTCAGGTGGAAACCCAAAACATTTCATCACACAAATTGCTGCGGCAGTTCCTGCACTTAAGGGACTACCTATCTATTTCGGAATCTTGAACATTTCATCGTTCAAGGACACAGTCAGCGAGAACTTGTTGTTCGCAGCCCGTGCCGAACCAAATATGGCAAAGAAGAAGAAGCTTTACCAGCAGGCAACACAACAACTTCAAGAAGAAGTTCACATGACGAACATTTCGATGCTCGCCTATTCATTGACGTACAGCAACTTAGGTGGAGTGGGCCAATTGCCACTTGCCGCAGGTGGACAACGTCGATTGATGACGAACTTCGGCATTGACTGGACAGGTGTTTGGTCAACTAAATAATTCATAAAGTAATTCACTAATACGCGAGGCGACGGTGTTTTAACACCGTCGCCTCGCTGTTT
>JAEMRY010000018.1:3204-8590 GCA_016463105.1 Ilumatobacteraceae bacterium
GTGCAAGGTGACTTAGGGAAAATTTATTTCTCAGGTGGAACTGAAACTGTTTCGGGGCACCTAGCAAAAGCGATGCCTCGGTCGTTACTTTTAATGGCTTACACGCAGGTCTTTGCTCTTTCTGTTGCGATACCTCTTGGTGTAATTTCGGCTTATCGCGCTGGTCGTCGCACTGATCGAATTATCAGCAATATTTTATTTGTCATGTCTTCAATACCTGGGTTTGCTATCGCATTGATTCTGATTATTGTCGTCGGGGTAAAATTAGCCTGGCTACCAACTCTTGGTTATGCAACTTATTCTGAGGGTATTTGGGAGCATTTCAAACACATGCTGATGCCAGTGTTGAGTTTAAGTTTCGGATTAATTGCTCAATACACGCGATTGTTGCGTGCCGACATGATCGCTTCACTTCGTGAAGACTATGTGACGATGGCGATGTCAAAAGGTTTAAGTGACCGAAGAATTCTATGGAAACATGTATTTCGGCCATCAAGTATCACTCTGTTCACTTCTGCCGCATTAAGCATGGGTGGTCTAATTGGTGGGGCAATTGTTGTTGAAAGCATCTTTGCGACTTATGGTGTCGGCTTTGAGATTTTCGTGGCGATTGCTGGTCGACAATATATTGCGTTACAGTCATGCGTTGCGGTGATCTCTTTATTTTATGTTTTCTTTAACTTGGTTGTTGATATTGGCTCAGGTTTTGTAGATCCTCGCACTCGTGACCGGAGAGCAAATGTTTAATATTTCTAAATTCACTAAACCAACTTGGCTTTCTGTTTCGTGGATCGGGCTGATGCTTTTTCTGGCCGTTTTTGGTTCGCTGTTGCCGTTTAAATCTTGGAAGTTTGTCTATGAGGACGATCTTGGCGTAGTCCCTTTTTCGCCAGGCCATATTCTCGGCACCGATAATAATGGCTATGACCTGCTGTCGTCACTTATCGCTGGCACTCGCATGTCGGTATTTATTGCGGTAACAGCGGTTAGTTTGGGCGGATTAATTGGTAGCGCACTTGGAATTACTGCAGCGTTTGTGCGAGGAAAGGTTGACATCGTGATGTCGACCTTGTTTAATGTTGGCCTCGCAGTTCCGAACTTGGTGCTTGCTTTGGCTCTTGTCTCGGTTTTGGCAACAAATGTTGACATAAATCAATCGGTGCCGACCTGGCGCAGAGTCATGGTTCTGATTATTTCGCTGACGATTGTGCTGATTCCAATTTTGGGTCGCATTGCGCGAGGAGCGACGCTTTCATGGTCGGGTCGCGATTTTGTAACAGCGGCCCGCAGTATGGGGATGCGTGATCGCCAAATAATTATGAAGCATATTGTGCCAAATGTTTTGCCAGCCCTGATCGCAGTTGCGTTTCTTGCTATCGGGGTCGTCATTATTGCCGAGGCGTCCTTGTCGATTCTTGGCGTTGGCATTCCTGATGGTGCAAGTTGGGGTGGCATGATCGCTCGTGGCCGCAATGATCTTGAGTACTCACCGCACGTGCTTTATGTTCCGGTAATTGTTCTTGCAATCACCGTGATCTCAACGAATCATCTTGGCGATGTAATTCGTTCAAGCCTTGATAGTCGTGAGTCAAAGGTCTGAAATAAATATGAACTCGCTACTAAGTATCAAAGATCTCAATGTAAGTTTCGATACACCACGCGGAATGCTTGAGGCCGTACGCAATGTCGATATCGAGATTGCAGCCGGAATGAGCGTCGGCATTGTTGGCGAATCTGGCTCAGGCAAAACAGTTCTGTCGCGAGCAGCAATGGGACTATTGCAAGGTAGCAATGTGCACCGAACTGGCACAGTGGTTTTCGATGGTCATGAATTGACCGCGATGACTCGCCCAGATGTGCGCAGTCATTTTGGCACTGGCATGGCGATGATCTTTCAAGACCCAATGACGGCGCTAAACCCGGTTCGTCGTATTGGCGCACAAATTTCAGAGAGTTTGATCTTTCGGCTTGGAATGAGTAAGAAAGATGCGTTGAAACGCAGTTTTGAACTACTTCAACTCGTTCGAATACCAGATGCCAAATCGGTGTTGCGTAAGTTTCCGTACCAACTTTCGGGCGGCATGCGCCAGCGTGTGATGATTGCAATCGCAATTTCATGTAATCCAAAACTTTTATTTGCCGATGAACCGACAACTGCACTTGATGTGACAGTGCAAGCACAGATCTTGCAGTTGTTGCGTGAACTGCGCGAAGATCTGGGGATGGCAATGATTTTGGTGACCCACGACTTGGGTGTCGTGGCAGGCAATACAGATTATGTTGCGGTGATGTATGCAGGTCAAGTCGTTGAATTTGCACCAACTACGAAATTGTTTGCTGATATGCGCATGCCCTATACCGAAGCACTGCTTGAATCAATTCCTAAAATTGACCACCCTGTGGGTAAAAGGCTTTTGGCGATCGCTGGTCGACTGCCCGACCCAACTGATCGTGGCTCTGGTTGTTCATTTGCTCCGCGTTGCAAGTACTTTCAGAACAAGTGCCTTGAAGAGAGTCCAACCTTGAAAACAGACCCAGATGGCCATTTGTACCGTTGTTTCTTTCCGATTGGAGAAGCGCTTTAATGGCTGGGTCAGGTATCGCACACATGCGCAATAGCACTGACGTCGTATTGACTGTTCGTGATTTAGTTGTTGAATTTCGTTTGAGCAAAGACCGAGTTGTCAAGGCTGTTTCGGGTTTGAGTTTTGACGTTATCAAAGGAGAAGTACTCGCAATAGTTGGTGAGTCAGGTTGTGGAAAGACGACACTTGGTAGAGCAATCTTGCAGTTACCACCACCAAATTCTGGTGAAGTTATTTTCGAAGGCACAGATTTAACACAGTTGCCAAAAGAGAACCTAAGGTCTGCACGAACTGCAATCCAGATGATTTTTCAAGATCCAATATCTTCACTTGACCCTCGAATGACCGTCAAACAACTTATTGATGAGCCACTTGAGATTTGGCAACGCGGTGACGAGCAAGAGCGTTCGGTCAGAATCAACGAACTTCTTAACAACGTAGGTCTTGATTCAGAGCTTGTTCTTGATCGACATGCGTATGAATTTTCTGGTGGTCAATGCCAGCGAATCAGCATTGCGCGTGCGTTAGCACTTGACCCGAGAATGTTGATCTGTGACGAACCTGTTTCTGCACTTGACGTGAGCATTCAAGCGCAGATAATCAACTTGCTACAAGACATGCACGATCGCTATGGCTTGTCAATAATTTTTATTTCACACGACTTGGCGGTTGTTAAGGCAATAAGTAATCGTGTGATGGTCATGTACCTTGGCAAGATCTGCGAAGTTGCACCACCAGAGATTCTTTACGCAAAACCCGCGCACCACTACACACGAGCGTTGCTTAACTCGGTGCCCATTCCCGACCCGACGAGACAGACAAGAACCGAGTTATTGCAAGGTGAACCACCGTCACCGATGAACCCACCCACTGGTTGTCGTTTCAGAACTCGTTGTGCAGCAGCATCGGTGCTTTGCACACAGCAAGAGCCACAGTTGCGCGAAGTTTCGCCAGGACAATTTGTGGCTTGCCATCATCCAATAATTTAGGATGAAATAAATCAACCCCCTAACTAAAGGAAAATAATAAATGAAAAAGTTATTCACAGGCGGTCGTCGCAAGTTTGCTGCCGTAATGGCAATCGCACTTGTTGCTTCACTCAGTCAGGTCACAACCAGCGGTGCTTCAAGTGCCGACACGCCCAAGCGCGGCGGAAACATAAAAGTTGGTATTTTTGACACGTTCCCAGGTTTCTGTACAGGAGACAATTTGGCGAACTCAGCATTGATGGGCGCTCGCTCAATTTATGAAACCTGGGTTGAGCAACGTAGTGACGGAAAAATCGTGCCTTACCTGCTCAAGTCTTTTGAAAGTAGCCCTGACTATAAAACTTGGAATCTTGTCGTTCGTGATGGAATCAAGTTTCATGACGGCTCACCTCTTGATGGCACCGCTCTGTTGATTAACTTGCAAGCCTTTAGAGGTGCGCTCTACCTGAACGGATTGATCGGTAGGTCTCCGAAGTCGCCATCTTCGGGTACAGGTGCTGGGGCGCTTGCAAATCTCACCGATGTTATTCAAACTGGCGCAATGTCGGTAACCGTCAAGCTCTATAACGCAGAAGTGAACTTTCCCGAAACCCTTTTTGGGTCAGGCCGATTTATGGCTCGATCAGTTGCTCAACTCACAGGTTCTACATGTTCAACAGTTCCAGTCGGTACTGGCGCATTTAAATATGTGTCGCACAAATTGACTGATCTTGTAGTTGCAAAGAACGAAAATTATTGGCGCAAAGACGCAAAGGGTGGCGCATTGCCATATCTTGACGGCATCACGTTTACTTACGTTAACGAAGCGGCATCACGCGTTAGTGGCGTGAAGAGTGGTGCGCTTGCAGCGACAATGTTTTCTTCAAACGGAGAAGCCCTGCAAATTCTTGCGTTACAAAAAGACAAGAAGTTAACTTCAATTATTTCTCCTCTTGATTACTATCCATCTCTCTGGCTTAACCACAAGATCGCTCCGTTTAACAGTAAAAACGCGCGGCTTGCTTTCTCGCACTCACTTGATCGTGCGAAGTGGTTGAAGGTACGTCAGAAAGGTTTGGGCGCTGTTCCAGAATCAATTGTTGGACCAAACAACATCATGTTCAACAAGAAGGGCTATGCGGGTTTTGACCTGAAGAAGGCCAAAGAGTTCACCGCCGCCTACACGAAAGAGACCGGCAAGGCACTCGAATTCAGTATTCCTTACGACAGCACATCGTCCGACTCAGCTGCAGATGCGCAGCTGTTTAAGGCGATGGTTGAGGCAGCAGGTATGAAAGGCAATCTGTTGTCTATTACAACAGCAGAACTAATTCAAAAAGCCTTCCCGAATCAGCTACAACTTTTGCCACTTACGTTGATGGAAGGTACAGGCACGTCATTCATAGTCCCGTTTGTTGTCAGCGATACATCGGGTGGCAACCCAACGCACTTCTTGCGTGGTGCAGCCAAGCTTTCACCAGCTCTTGCCGCACTGCAAATTTACTACGGCATCTTGAACATCTCATCTTTTAAAGATGAAGTGAGTGAGAATCTGTTGTTTGCAGCGCGCGCCGAGCCGAACAAGGTAAAGGCCAAGAAGCTTTATGCGCAAGCAACTGAACAACTGCAAAATGAAGTTCGCATGACAAACATCAATTTCACGCAGTATGCGCTGAGCTATAACAAGCTTGGCGGTGTTGGAGAATTAGGTCTTGCAGCGGGTGGTCCACGCCGCTTGGTTACAAACTTCGGTATTGACTGGACAGGTGTTTGGTCGACAAAGTAAGACGAATTAGTAGTTAATCAATAGAGGGTGGCGGTGCATATGCATCG
>JAEMRY010000018.1:8690-21946 GCA_016463105.1 Ilumatobacteraceae bacterium
AGAGCGAAACCAACAACGAGCGTTGCGTTTCTCGCGAAGACGTTTGTTCGTGCTTGTGGTCGTGCCCAGATGTCAGTTATTACGAGTGCTGAGGTTTTGTTTGTCATGGCCGTAAGTGTGTCATCATTTAAGGGATGTTTGTTGTAGCCGTAACTATTATTTTGGCGATTTAATCTATGGCGCCCAAAATAAAAGTTTTGATGGATTGTGATCCGGGCCATGACGATGCTTTTGCGTTAATCGTTGCGTCGAAATTTGCTGATGTACTCGGTGTTACAACAGTGGCCGGTAATGCACCGTTGTCGCTTACAACCAAAAATGCGCGGATAGTTCTTGACCTTTGCGGTTCGAGTGCGCCGTTGCACTCTGGTGCTGGTCGGCCATTAGTTGCTGAGCCAATACATGCGGCATATGTGCACGGTGAAAGTGGGATGGATGGGGCAAAGTTGCCAGAACCGTCGCGCCCTGCTGATGGCACTGATGCTGTTCATTTTATTATCGACACAGTTCGGTCGAATAAGGGTTTGTGGTTGGTGCCGACTGGCCCGCTAACGAATATCGCTCTGGCATTGCGTACTGCGCCCGATTTGGTCGACAAAATTGCTGGAATCTCAATCATGGGTGGTGGAAGATTTGGCAATCGCACTGCGACGGCCGAATTTAATATTTGGTGCGACCCAGAAGCCGCAGCGACGGTTTTTGATTCTGGTGCAAAAATTATTATGAGTGGTTTGCATTTAACTCATCAAATTATGGCAACACCAAAACGCATTGAAATGGTTCGTGGCGCACACGAAACTGTTGGCCCAATGTTGGCCGGATTGCTTGAATTTTTTAGCAAGATGTACAAATCTTTGCACGACGATTTTGCAGGTGCGCCACTTCACGATGTTTGTGCGGTGTTGGCTCTGACCCACCCAGAATTATTCACGGCGAGCGAAAAACATGTGGCAGTCGAGATTGATGGCACACTTACTCGCGGTATGACAGTTATCGATGACCGCCATGTTTTGTCGCGCACAAAGGTCAACACGAGAGTTCTAGAAACCATTGATGCTGATGCAGCCTTTGCGATCATCGTTGACGCCATTCGTGCCTGCCCACAACGGTAAGCGCAGTTAATTAGGGGTCGGGTCAAATACGGCACGTTTTGCTGGGCGATCTCGGCAACAATGAAAGGGTGGCAGATCCGATCAGTTATGTTGCGCAACGCATGGCCGTTGCTTTCGCCAAAGTTGGTGGATCGCTAGCCGACGGCATCGACACAGCGGTGCGCCAAAGTGATCGCGCCGACGCGCAAGTCAACGGTTCGTTGGCCTTAGCCAAGGCGATGGGTGCAACACCACGCGATATCGCGACAAAAATTCTTGAAGTTGCAGAGTTGAAAGATATTTGCAGTTCTGCAGAAGTTGCTGGGCCAGGGTTTATTAATTTAACTTTTGCCAATGATTTTCTAGCACGCGAACTGGTTGTTGCGAGCACCAGTGAAAAACTTGGCGTGCGCAAAGTTACGTCTCCACGTCGCGTCGTGATCGATTATTCGGCGCCAAACGTGGCAAAAGAAATGCATGTTGGACACTTGCGCTCGACGGTGATCGGCGATGCGCTCGTGCGAATGTTGATGTTCGTTGGCAATACGGTTGTGCGCGAAAACCATGTAGGTGACTGGGGTACACCATTTGGCATGTTGATTGAGCACCTGGTTGATCTCGGAGAAACGAACGCTGCCGAAGAACTTTCGGTCGGAGACTTAGATTCGTTTTATCGTGGAGCACGAAAAAAGTTTGACGGCTCAGAAGAGTTTCAAATTCGAGCACGCACACGTGTAGTTGCATTGCAGAGTGGCGACGCCGAAACCCTAAGACTTTGGAAACTATTAGTTGCCGAGAGCACTAGATATTTTCAAACAATTTATGAAACTCTTGGTGTGCTGTTGCAAGATACAGATGTGATGGGCGAAAGTGCATACAACTCGCTATTGCCACAAGTTGCACAACGACTATCTGATTTGGGGTTGTTAACAAATAGTGACGGCGCCGATGTTGTGTTTCCGGAAGGTTTTACAAATCGCGAGAATCAACCGTTGCCACTGATTATCCGTAAAACTGACGGCGGGTACAACTATGCGACGAGTGATCTCGCATGCGTGATTGACCGCGTTGAAAGACTTGATTCGTCGCTGTTGCTGTATGTCGTCGGCGCACCACAGGCGCAGCATTTGCAGATGGTTGCGGCCGTGGCCAAACAAGCGGGTTGGCTGCAGTCGCCACGAGAGATGGTGCACGTCGCATTCGGAAACGTTTTAGGCGCTGATCGCAAAATGTTGAAGACTCGCAGTGGTGACACGATCAAACTTGATGCATTGTTGACTGAGGCTGTTGAACGTGCTGCTGCAGCAGTTGCAGAAAAGAATCCAGAGTTGTCGGCAGATACGCGAAACGAGATTTCGCGCATCGTAGGTATTGGTGCTGTTAAATATGCAGATCTTTCAACTGATCGAATTAAGGATTACACATTTGATTGGGAGAGGATGCTCTCGTTTGATGGCAATACTTCGCCGTATTTACAATATGCCCACGCACGAATCTGCAGCATCTTTCGTCGCGCAAATGTCGAGCGCGCGAGCGTTCGTAAATTTTCTCCGACGATTTCGCACGATGCTGAGCGTGAATTAGCGATGAAGGTTCTGCAATTTGACTCGGCACTTTGGGACACAATCGAAAAATACAGCCCGCATCGTTTGTGCACATATCTCTATGACTTGGCATCAAGCTTTTCGTCTTTTTACGAGCAATGCTCGGTGCTTAAAGCCGACACTGATGACCAGCGCAGCAGCCGTTTGATGCTTTGTGACTTAACTGCACGAGTAATGCAGGCGGGTCTCGACGTGTTGGGTATCGAAGCTCCGGAGCAGATGTGAGTCGCATCGCCAAACACTTGCTGCCAGATACGGCATCTGCAAATAAGGCTGGTCATCTAGAAGTTGGCGGCTGCGATCTTGTCGCGATTGCTGAACAATTTGGTACACCAGTTTTTGTTTACGACGAAGCACATCTTCGTGCTCGTTGTGCAGAAGCAGTAAAAGTTTTTGGCAGACGTCAGGTCGTCTATGCAACAAAAGCATTTTTGTGTGGGGCGATGGCGCGTCTGGCACACGAAGAAGGCTTGTTGTTAGATGTTGCTACTGGTGGTGAGTTATTTGTTGCGTTAAATGCCGGCGTGCCAGGTAGTGCTTGTGTTTTGCACGGCAATAATAAGAGTCTTGACGAACTCAAGATGGCGCTTAACGCAAAAGTGCATCACATCGTTGTTGACAATTTTGATGAGTTAGATCGCTTAGATGAATTGCATAACCAGGGCTTGCCTTGTCCGCGAATTCAATTGCGAATTACGCCGGGTGTGGCCGTGCACACGCACGAGTTTGTCTCAACTGGTCAAGATGATTCGAAGTTTGGTTTCAATCTGCGTAATGGTGATGCACAACGCGCAGTTGATCGAGTTAGGTCATCTGAAAGTGTCGAATTCGTAGGCATTCATTGCCATATCGGCTCAAATGTTTTTGCCGCAGAAAACTTCGAACAGGCTGCCGAAATCATGGTCAACTTCGCCAATCAGTTAGAAGTTGCCGAACTGACTTTAGGTGGCGGTCTTGGTGTTGCCTATGTAGAAAGCGAGCATGCGCCAACAATTACTCAGTGGGCTCAAGCGCTGGCACCGGCTATTGCAAAGTTGCGTGCGGCAACAAAAGTATTCGTTGAGCCTGGTCGCGCAATCGTCGCATCAGCAGCAGTGACTTTGTATCGCATTGGCTCGATTAAACACCTGCCCAACATCAGAACTTATGTTGCAGTAGATGGTGGCATGAGCGACAACCCAAGACCAGTTTTGTATGACTCTGGATACGAAGCATTTTTGCCAGCACGAGTTAATGACGACCGCACCGAACATGCTCGAGTTGTTGGCAAACATTGTGAGAGCGGTGACGTTTTGATTGACGACGCATTGCTTCCGAAGAATTATAAAGTTGGTGACATAGTTGCGACACCAGTTACTGGTGCATACGGACACAGCATGGGTTCGAACTACAACAAAGTGACGCGACCGCCGGTCGTTTTTGTGCGTGATGGTGTTGCACGATTAGTAGTGCGTCGCGAAACATTTCACGATCTTGTGAACCTCGACGTCGCAGATAGCGTGTAAATATGTCGCCGCAACCCAGCGCACATGTTGTTCGCCTCGGCGTGCTCGGCCACGGTGTAGTTGGCTCGGCTTTTGTTTCGCTGGTTACACAACAAGCAGACGATATTTTGGCACGCAGCGGTGTGCGTCTCGAAGTAACCAAGGTTTGCGTCCGCGATACAAACAAAAAGCATGTTTTGCCAAAAGGAGCAACACTCGTTAGCGACCCACAAGAACTTGTGAAGTCGTCAGATGTTGATCTCGTGGTTGAATTAATGGGCGGCATTGATCCGGCCTCTGAACTTATTTTTGCGGCGCTTAAAAACCACAAGCCAGTCGTAACGGCAAATAAAGCTTTGCTTGCGCGTCATGGCGCAGAGCTGTTTAGTGCTGCCGATTTATCTGGCACCGACTTGCTGTTTGAGGCCGCCGTTTGTGGTGGCATTCCATTAATTAGGCCGTTACGCGAAAGTTTGCGTGGCGAACCAATCACTCGAATAATGGGAATCGTAAACGGCACGACAAATTTTATTCTCACCAAAATGAGCGAACTCGGGGCTGACTACCAAGATGCGCTTGCACAAGCACAGCAACTTGGTTTTGCTGAGGCTGATCCGACAGCAGATGTGCAAGGTCATGATGCAGCCGCAAAGATTGCGATTATTGCGAGCATCGCGTTTGGGTCGACGGTTCGCGCTGCTGACGTTTACTCAGAAGGTATTACAAAAATTACAGCGGCTGACATCACGATTGCTCGTAAGTTTGGCTACGCAGTAAAACTTCTTGGAGTCGCCGAGTTAGACACAGCAAGTTCAAAGCTTTCGGTTCGCGTGCACCCTGCGCTTGTGCCGCTCACTAATCCGTTGGCTGCTGTGCGAGAAAGTTTTAATGCCGTTGTCGTTGATGGACGAGCATCTGGCTCGTTGATGTTTTATGGTCGTGGGGCTGGCGGCGAACCAACTGCTTCTGCCGTTCTCGGAGATGTGATCGACGCAGCGATTAATTTGCACAAAGGTACGCACGCTCCGCTCGGAACATTTGCTGACGCAAAGTTATTGCCAATCAGCGAGATTCATTGCGAATATATGATCGGCCTTGAAGTGGCTGATAAACCTGGTGTGTTGCACGCAGTTACCGGAGTGTTTGCTCGCAACAGCGTCAGCATTCGTGCTGCCGAGCAAGATGGCATTGGTTCTGATGCACGACTTGTTTTCTTAACTCATGACGCCAAAGAAGCTTCTGTGCAAAGTTGTCTTGCCGAATTTAAATCTTTAGATGTTGTCAAGCACGTTGGCGCGCTGTTGCGCGTTGTTGCTGGCTAGAAATAATGCAATATATCTCTACGCGCGGCAGTGCACCTGTGCTCGGTTTCTGTGATGTGTTGTTGGCTGGTTTGGCTCGTGACGGTGGGTTGTACGTGCCAGAAATTTGGCCAACACTTGATAAGACACCGAATGCCAATTATGCGAATCGTGCGGCAAGCATTATGGCGCCGTTTGTCGGCAACGAAATTGATGTCAAAGTGTTTAATCAACTGTGTATCGATGCTTATTCAACATTCAGACATCCAGATGTTGCCCCACTTGTAGAAATCGGTCCAAATGAATATTTGCTTGAGTTATTTCACGGCCCGACATTGGCTTTCAAAGATATTGCGCTTCAACTAGTTGGCAAATTATTTGATCACGTGTTGAAACAACGCAATGAGCGAGTAATGATCGTTGGTGCAACAAGTGGTGACACAGGTGGGGCAGCGTTTGATGGTGTCGCATCTTGTCGCAATGTCGACATCGTAATGTTGTACCCAAATAATCGTGTCAGCGATGTGCAACGTCGGCAGATGACGACAGTTATGTCGCCGAATGTTCATGCCGTGGCAATTGATGGCACATTTGATGATTGCCAAGACCTAGTAAAAGCAATGTTCAACGATGAAAAGTTTCGTGATGCAAATAATCTTTCGGCAGTCAACTCAATTAATTGGGTGCGAGTAATGGCGCAAGTTGTCTATTACGTGACGGCGCTAGAAAAACTCGGTCACTCTGCTGTGTTCAGTGTTCCAACAGGAAACTTCGGCAATGTCTTGGCTGGATGGATAGCCAAACAGATGGGCGCTCAGATTGATGGATTCGTCGTGGCGTCAAATACAAACGACATCTTGACTCGATTCTTTGAGTCGCAACAAATGATCGCCAACGAAGTTGTGCCGACTTTGAGCCCGAGTATGGACATTCAAGTTTCGTCGAACTTTGAGCGCTTACTTTTTGAGATGAACAGTCGTGATGGTGCTGCAACTGCCAAACAACTTAAAGATTTTCGTATGTTAGGCAAACTAAATGTTGCACCAAGTATTTTCACGAATTGGATTGCCGGCGTGTTTACTGGCTATCGATGTGACGATGAACAAACTCTGACAACGATGAAAGATGTTTATCAAAAGTCGGGGATGTTGATTGATCCACACACGGCAGTGGGACTATCGGCGGCTCGTCAAAGCAAGGGCACCAATTATCCAAAAAGCCAATCGATAATTACTTTGGCGACTGCACACCCCGCGAAATTTCCGGATGCTGTGCGCCGAGCAACGGGGCAGACACCGGTGCTACCCGAGCATCTCGCCGACCTGATGAGTCGCCCCGAGCGCATTATTTCGCTGCCTAATGATTTGCAGGCCGTGCAGACGTTTGTTGCAGGCTGTCGTTAACTTCTGCAAGTCGTTGCCAATTAGCTAGAAGTCGGCTAGAGTTGTCTTGCTCGGGTTCCCGAGCGAGTCCCCGCCTTTTCTTGGCAGACGCATTTCAACGCAAACTGATCTGTGCCCCTGCATATTGGCAATGAGCGGCAAATTGGGCGGCAATTAAATTAGTTGCCCTGAAAGTAGGCATTGTGGCTAGTGGAGCCCTCGAACAATCGGCCCTTGAAGCAAAGGATCGCGACCAACTTCTTGCAATCGCGAAAGCACTCGGCGTTAAGTCGGCTGCGCGTGCAAAAAAAGAAGAGATCATCGACATGATTCTTGAGCAGACTGCTCCGGCACCTGCTGTTGCGCCAGTCAAATCGGCGCCAGCAAAATCGGCGCCAGCAAAATCGCCAACTAGCAATTCTGTACCAGCAGCCAAATCTGCAGCACCGGCACTTGGTGCAGACGGTCAGTCGTTATCAGAATGGGAAATCGAACTTGCTGAGCATGAAGGAACACCGATCGCTCCAGATGCTCGTCGTCGAACTGAACAAACTGAACCTCGCAGTGATAATCGTGACAATCGTGATAACCGAAATAATTCTCCACGCAACGATAATCGCGACAATCGTGATAACCGAAACAATTCTCCGCGCAATTACAACGATCAAGATGGTGGCAATCGCAATCGCAATCGCAATCGTCGTCGTCGCAGCCCTGGTGGGTTTCGCAACACTCGTGAAGACGGTCCGCAAGGTGCAGATCGTTATGAATCAAATGAAGTTCAAGAATCAAATGAACCGATCAATAACGATCCGATTGAAATATCTGGCTATTTAGACCTTCGTGACGAGGGCTACGGCTTTTTACGAGTTAACGGTTATTTGGCTTCGCAAGGTGATGCTTACGTCTCGGTTCGCTTAACTCGACAATTTAATCTACGTAAAGGCGACCACGTCACAGGAATGTCACGACCTGCTGGTCGAAACGAAAAAAATCCAGGGATGTTAGATATTCGTACGATCAACGGCATTGATATCGAAAAAATGAAACCGCGTCCGAAGTTTGAAGACCTCACACCATTATTTCCAGATGAAAAACTAGAACTTTCGAGTGCGAGTGATCCAACAAATATGACGGCGCGAATTATCGACCTGATCTCTCCGATCGGCAAAGGTCAACGCGGAATTATCGTTTCGCCACCAAAGGCTGGCAAGACAACGGTGATGAAGACGATCGCCACTTCGATTGAAAAAAATTATCCAGAAGTGAAACTGATTGTTCTGCTAATTGACGAACGACCAGAAGAAGTAACCGATATGCGTCGAACAGTCAAGGGCGAAGTCGTTTCTTCAACTTTTGACAGACCATCAGAAGAACACACTCATGTTGCTGAACTTGTGATTGAAAAAGCAAAGCGCATGGTCGAAATGGGTCAAGACGTCGTAATTATTTTGGACGGAATCACCCGTTTGTCTCGCGCCTACAACCTTGCAGCACCTACAACTGGACGCGTTATGTCTGGTGGTATTGATGCCGGTGCGTTGTATCCACCAAAGAAGTTTTTTGGTGCGGCCCGCAACATCGAAGAAGGTGGAAGTCTTACGATTTTGGCAACGGCTCTTGTTGAAACAAACAGCCGAATGGACGATGCGATTTTCGAGGAGTTCAAGGGAACTGGCAACATGGAGCTTCGTCTTGACCGCAAGCTTGCAGAGCGACGAATTTATCCAGCGATTGATGTTGATGCGTCTAGTACTCGTCACGAAGAATTGTTGTTCAACCGTCAACAGTTGCAAATGGTCTGGAAGTTGCGTCGCGTGTTGAGTGGTCTTGCCGCAGAAGGCAGCGCCGCACCTGGTCTTGAATTGCTGATTGATCGTTTGAAGACATTCAAGAACAACGACGAGTTCCTCGCGGAAATCGCCAAACAACCGACGTCTTAAGTTCTCGTTGCGTCATGTTGACGAACGATAGTCACGCTTTTCGCTTGGCAAATGCACATTTGCGTGCACTCATTTCGGCGCAGATTGTTGATCTTGAGTCAGACTTCGAAATTGTTGAGTTCGGCTCAGCTGTTGGTGCGGTCGTCAACGGCACTGCATGGGCCTTGTTGACTGATCGTCACGACCGAGGGCTTGGGCCAGCAATGATCTGGGCTCTTGGCAATGGCGCTACAGAATTAAAAGTTTTCACACAGTTCAACGCCGGTGACCTTGCCCGCCGTGCAAGTTTTTTCAATTTCAAAACCGAAATTTTCGAAATCACCAAAGATATTGCTACGAGTGCCGAGATTACTTTGCCGACTGTTATCAAAGTTGTAGAAGTTACTGCAGCTGACGAATTGTTTGCAGAGTTCATAAAAAGTTCAGGAGCAGACTTAACCCGTGAGCACGGAGTTTTGGCTGGTGAAGTTTGTGGTCTCGAAGTTTGTCGAGTCGTTCACGATGTCTCTGACACTGGTCTTGACGAATCGATTCTTGAAATTGGTGTGGGTTCACATGACCGTGAAATGTTTAAAATGCTGCACGGTCGAACTGCAACTCTCGAGTCGTTGCGCAAAGTTGTCGTTGATGTGTCATCTAAGCGTGTTGCTGGCTTGATCCCTCATCCGCTAAATCAACTTGGTCGAGAACGTCTATTACGACATTTGTTGTGTGCTTCGCCAGATTTAGTTGACGCAGTTTCACTTGAGTCAGCAGCCCCGGCAATGCCGAGGGCCAATCTCAAAGACTCAGTGCCTTGCTGCGCGCGAGGTATTTTGAAAAATGGCGCGGCTGTAGTGGCTATTTTTAGTATTGGAGTTGACCCGGACGTTATTGCATTTGGCGCTGATGCAAGACAGCAGATTGACCCAAGTGCCGATCTTGTTTTTGTTTCACCACCGCGTGACATAGTGCCAGCGATCGTTCGACTTGCTGAAACACTTCGTAATCCAGCACGCTTTTATGGCTGCAATCTTCTGGATGCGTCTACACAACAACAAGATTAAAGCCATAGTCTGATCATCGTGCTTGAACGACTTGACATTATTGAACGAGATTTTCTCGACCTTGAATCAAGTATGGCTACGCCCGAAGTGCTCGGAAATCAAGACAAATTACGCGATGTCTCACGAAAATATAAACAGATGACGCCATTGGTCGAGTGCATTCGAAAATATCAAAAAGCCACTGGCAATGCGCAAGCAGCCCGAGAATTAATCGCCGAATCAACTGGGGTAGAGCGAGACCAATTACAGGCCGAATTGAATTCAGCAACGACGCTGATCGCCAACCTTGAGAACGAACTTAAAGTTTTGTTGTTGCCCCCAGATCCAAATGCAGGCAAAAATATCATTGTTGAAATTCGTGGTGCTGAAGGCGGCGAAGAAGCAAACTTATTTGCAACTGATTTATTTGATATGTATAAAGCATTTGCCGCTCGCAATAACTGGACGGTCGAAGTACTGTCTTTGGATCTGTCACCAAAGGGCGGGATTAATCAAGTCGTAATGATATTTAAGGGAGAAACCGCCTGGACTCGGATGCGCTTTGAGGGCGGCCCGCACCGTGTGCAACGTGTGCCAGCCACAGAGAACCAAGGTCGTATTCACACGAGTTCAGCAACTGTGATGGTGTTGCCAGAAGTTGAAGAAGTTGAACTGCATATTGACGAAAAAGATTTACAGATCGACGTTTATCGCGCGAGTGGCCCTGGCGGTCAAGGTGTCAACACCACCGACTCTGCAGTGCGAATAACTCACCGGCCGAGCGGTGTTGTCGTAGCGATGCAAGATGAGCGCAGTCAGTTACAAAACCGTTTGCGAGCGATGCAAGTTTTGCGAGCAAGATTGCTCAAGCGTCAAGAAGAAGAATCACAGGCGCGAGCTTCGGCTGAACGAAAAGCCCAAGTCGGCGGCGGCGGCCGTGGTGAAAAAATTCGTACTTACAATTTCAAAGACAGTCGTGTTACCGATCATCGGATTGGTTTTACATTGCATCAGTTGCAAGAAGTTTTGGCGGGCAACTTAGACCCAGTTATAGATGCATTAACACTTGAATATCAGACAGAACAGTTGGCATACGCCGGCGAGAAATAATTTTTGTCGTGAACAGCGACGAGACAACCACATGGGGTGAGTTGCTACTGAGAACTGTTGCTGATCTGAACAATCAACAAGAAGCCCGTTGGCTGTGTGAACATGCAAGCGGGTTAGACGCCCATGAGTTTGATTCTGGATTATCAGAATTAGTTAGCGAGCGGTGCGGTATTGCCCTGCATGAAATGGTTCGACGCCGATTGGCGGGTGAGCCGTTGCAATATGTGATGAAACGTTGGGCATTTCGTCATCTCGATGTCTTGGTCGACCCGCGAGTGTTGATTCCGCGAGCCGAAACAGAACTTGTAGTGCAGACCGCTCTTGATTTGATGCGTGATGCGCAGCAAAAAATAGACCGCAAATTGCGAATCGCAGATTTAGGCACTGGTAGTGGAGTAATTGGTTTGGCAATCGCTAGCGAACTGCGACTTGCGAGTACTGAAGTTTGGCTCACAGATATTTCGAATGATGCATTAGATGTTGCTCGTGCAAATTTGGCAGGCCTAGGTTTGGTAGACGGCGATGTGCATATTGCACAGGGCAACTGGTTCTCGGCAATACCAAAAGAATTAGAAAATAGTTTTGATTTGATCATTAGTAATCCGCCATATATTGCGGTTTACGATGCAAGTGTCGAGCCGATCGTGCGCGATTATGAGCCACATCTCGCTCTATACGCAGGTTCAGATGGTTTGGATGCGCATCGTGAGATTATTTCTCAGGCATCTGACTGGCTCGCAACTGGTGGCTGGCTAGTGCTTGAAATTGGTCACGATCAAGGTGCGTCGGTGCGTGAATTGCTAAATCAGAACGGTTTTGGCAGCGTCGAGATCCGTCAAGATTATTCGCAGCGCGATCGCATCGCTCTCGCCCGCAAACATTAATTTTTCTTTAGACCAGAAGTTTGCCGTCGGCATCAAGTTTTACTTTGCGGCCGACCCATTCGTCGGTACACATTGCATTTGCGACTTGAAGATCTGACGAAGTTGCCCATGCACGGCGCGAGTCGTTGAGTAGTACCGCGGCGATTGCAGTTTCGGGTTTGCCGTCGCGATCGTGCATCACGGTGTATGCCTCAATTGTCGCTTGACCAGCAACGTCGCTCGCCGCGTCGCTAGTTGAAGCCAACTCTCGTTTATCAAGCGAGTCGATTTTCGCTTGTGGTGAGCCGTGGCGAAAACCCGTTTTGGCCGGCTCGTTTGAATAAACACCGAATGAATGTTTTGTCGCATATCCACCATTAGCCCAAATAAAACCGTTTTGTTTTGAACCTGTGTCACGGCGAAGATTGATCATCATCGTGGCGATTGAGTGCATTACATAGTTGTTCCATGGCCCACCCGCAAATGACAACCCACCGGTGATTGTGAGTTGTTGGTCGAGCGAAAGGTTCAGTGATTGTGCGCCTAGTTGCACCGCCGACGGAAAGCATGAATACAAATCAATTAACGAAGTATCTGCAAGCGATACACCAGCAAGATCGCAAGCCACTGCACCACCAAGACGAACCGCGGGTGTGTCGGCAAATGAATTTCGGTTTGAAATGTAATAGTGCTCGTGGCAATCAGCACCAGAAATCGGAAAAACCCAGCGGTCTCTGGCGATTTTAAGTTGCGTTGCTTTTTCGACTGAGCAAATAATTAATGCCGCCGCCATATCAACTTGGTTGTTTGAGTTCATTACTTTGCGATATGGCAGGCCGATTATTCGATTTTTTGCCGACACTGTGCGAATTTCGTCGGCACTAAGCGCAGTTTGAGTCCACGCGTTCGGGTTTGTTGCGGCAACCTCGCTGAAGCGCGACCACAGTTCGCTTATAAGTTTTTCGTGTTCAGCGATATTTCGATTAGCCCTGGCACGTAAAGCAGTTTCGAACATCGGATAAATCTGCACAGGCAGAAATATTTTTCGTGCGATTTCTTCTGGGCTGCTCATCGCAGCATCATCAATAATTGTTTCTGGTGGCGGAGCGACTGTTTTGTCGTTGGTCCAATCAAGTGTTACGTTTTCGCGTTGGGCACGAGAGCGCGAGTAACTTGACTCACCACCGGCAACTATTGCAATGTCAAGTTGTCCGCTTTGAATTTCGCGCGCAAGTTTGTTGATTACTAATTGCGGCATATTGCCACCGTGCGGGGTGATGCCAATCGCGCGCGCTTTTATCCCAAGAAGTGCGGCAACAGTGTGCCCAGGGTTCGAATATCTCCATGAGAGCAAGCGCACGATATGTAGTGCGTCGAGTTCAGGAATTGCACTCAAGCCCGCGTCTGATGTGGCTTGGAGAATCGCGTCGGCGATTAACACGGCGGGCTCGCG
>JAEMRY010000161.1 GCA_016463105.1 Ilumatobacteraceae bacterium
GTTGATGTTGTTTTCGGCATTCCGGGTGTGCACAACATCGAGCTTTATCGCGGTCTGCATCGCTCGGGTGTGCGTGCGGTTTCGCCACGCCACGAGCAAGGTGCCGGGTTCATGGCTGACGGCTGGTCGATCATCACGGGTCGTCCAGGTGTTTGCGTATTAATTAGCGGACCAGGAATCACCAACGTGATGACGCCGATTGCTCAGGCGTATCACGACTCGCGAGCAATGTTCGTGTTGGCTTCGACAACGCCAACTAATGCACTCGGTAAAAGTTTTGGTCCATTACATGATTTGCCTGATCAGGCGACACTTGTGAGATCTATCTGCGCGTTCAGTGAAACAGTCACTGACGTAACTCAGTTACCAGCACTAATCGAGCGTGCCTGGAATGTTTTCACTTCTGCTCGACCTCGACCTGTACATATTGCTATCCCGATGGATGTTCTTGAACAATCTTGCGAACCGTTTACTCGTGTTCATACATCCGTAAACCGACCAACGCCAGATGCGCAAGACATTAACGACGCAATAGAAATTTTGAATTCTGCAATTAATCCCGTGATTATTGCTGGCGGTGGCGCAATTGATGCGTCAGCACAACTAGTGGCACTCGCCGAAACTCTTGATGCGCCTGTGCTTCTGACCGGCAACGCCAAAGGCACAATGTCATCGTCTCACCCACTATGCGCAAGCAACTGTCTTGTGTTTGGCCGTGTGCAACGCGATGTCGAAGCAGCAGATGTCGTGATCGTCATTGGCAGTGAACTTTCGGATACGGATCTTTATAACAATGGCCGCGCGCTAAATTTTGCAGGAAAAGTTCTGCGAATCGATATTGACCATGAACAACTAACGCGACGAACTACTCCAACTATCGGACTGGTCGGCGACGCAACACTTACATTGCAATCACTCATTAGTGGCCTAAAACCACGCGGGCACAACGACGGCCAGACTCGTGCCCGTGCATGGCGCGAACACGCACGAACTAAAACCAATAAAACTTTTGTGCCATGGTTAACTGCTATCGAAACTGAGTTGCCAGCAAATGCAATCGTTGCTCTTGACTCAACACAACTTGGCTATAGCGCTCATTGGTGGCTGCCTGCAGTGCAGTCTCGTTCTTGGCTCGCACCATATGGGTTCGGCACTTTGGGTTGTGCACTGCCAATGGCAATTGGTGCAAGCGTGGCTGCACCATCTCGACCAGTTTTAGTTATCGCAGGTGACGGTGGTTGGTTATTTACAGTTGCCGAAATGGCTGCAGCTGTCGACCTAAACAGCAACATTGTTTTTGTGTTGTGGGATAACCATGGTTACGAACAAATTCGTGAATCATTTGACGATGTCAAGGCACCACAAATGGGCGTAGATGTTTCATCACATGACCCGGTGATGATTGCACGCGGATTCGGCTGGACAGCAATTGATGCGACATCACCAGAACAATTTTCAAAGTTGCTTCGCGCCGCTTTTGCAAGTGGCGGCCCACAATTTATTCGCGTGCGAGTAAAATAGTTATCTAGTA